>DAOWGJ010000130.1 GCA_030637505.1 Holophagae bacterium | reverse complement strand
GAGCTCGCGGCCCACTTCCCGCATCCGCCGGGCTTCCCCGGATGGCTGGCCATCGGGCACATGGTTTTACCCTTTGCGGGTGAGCCCCTGAAGGCCCTTCAATGGGCATCCGCTGCATTCTCGATCTTGGTCCTGTGGCCGTTGGTGATCCTCGGCCGGCGGGTCGCGCCGCCGGTTGTGGCGGCATCCGCGGCCCTTGCGGTGTTTTTCCTGCCTGGGCCGTGGCTCTTCTCGGTGCGGGGGTTTTCGTCAACCGCAGCGGCGGCGTTGGCTCTGGCGGCAGCCGCAGTCTGGGTGGGCGGCCTCGAGGGTCGTCGAGCAACGTCGTTCAGCCTGTTGATCACTGCGGCGTTTCTGATCAGACCCATTCTTCTCCCGGCCCTCATCGTGTTGTGGTTGTGCGGGGCCGTTACGGTCAGGCCGCGCAGAGAGCTGGTGCCGGGGGTTCTTTTCGGCGCCGCCCTGGTTGTGACGTCCGTGGCGGTCATGGCCCACTTGGAGGGCTCCTGGTCGGCTTTTCTGCGTCCCTTTGTCGTGCACGCCAGCAGCCACGCCGCCAGGCTCCATCTCAACGGTGGGGGTCTGACCGAACTGGGCCTGGTCAAGGGCGTTGGCGGCTTAGGTGCGGCTGCCGTTCTGTCTGTTGCTGCAGCCTGGGGTCTGGTGATCTGGGCCCGCCGATTGGGTCGTGGCGCCTTGGTCTCCTGGCTGCTGATTTTGTCGGCTCTCATTGGTCCCCTGTTCTTCTTGCAGAATCGAACCTATGCCCGGTATGCGACGCCCGTTCAGCTGGCAGCGGCGCCTCTGGTTGCCGGCGCCCTCGGAACTCTGCCGGCGGCGCCGGTGGCGGTCGTCCTGATCAGTATTGCCGCAGGATCCGCCTGGTGGTCTTGGCCCCTGCTCGAGGAGCAGCATCGGATGAGGCTGGCGGCGTGGGACGCCGTTCTCGATGCAGAAGAACGGGCGCGGCGATCAGGGTGGACGGTCGTCGTTGACCCGGAAGTCTATCCCTTTGCGTCCTACCGTTGGCACGTCCAGGAGGCCGCGGGCCAAATGACGCTGCCCCTGGAATTGTCGCCTCGGGCCCCCGAGGGCTGGGCAGGCGTCGACCGCCCATGGGTGGTCGCAGCCGTTCATCCTGAGCTCTATCTCTCCTCCGTGACCGGGAGAGAGAGGGTGTTCGGAGGCGTTTCTGCCCGGCTCGAACGGCTGAGCCAACAGCGGTTTCTCCGGGCCACAGTCCTTGAAAACCCGCCGTTGCCCGTTGGACAGTGGTGGAGCCGGGAGGAGCTCGAGGACGGCACCCCCTTCATGTGGGCGGGCCCCGAGGCGGAGCTGTGGTTGCCTCCGGTTCCGGCGGGAACCTTGGTTGGCCTCGAACTCAGACCGGCGCCAGGTGAAACCGACGTGGCCGTGTCGTTCAACGGGGAGGACGAAATCCGGGTTCCCGGCCGTTCCGTCCGGCGCTGGATCTGGTTCCGGCGCCGGCCCGGGCACGAAGGTCTTCCGGTCATCCTGCGCCTGGATCGTTCCCGGGGATATGCTCCGGGAGGTAATGACTCGAGAGAGCTGTCCGTTCAGGTATTCAGCGCCGTCGTCAGGCCCCTGGGGTTGGCCTACGGAGGCCCGGTTGCCGCCTCATGGGACCGGGAGGGCCTCCGGCTTGTCATCGACGGAGATCACGGACCTGAACGTTTCGGAAGACATGGTTCCGGAATCTGGCTGAAGCCCGAGGCCCACCTTCATTTGACGGTCGAGGAGCCCGGCGCCCTGACGTTGTCGCTCAGGTCTCCACGGCCGACCGACCCTCGTCTCGTCGTCGGTGTTGACGGCGGGGTTATTGATTTCGGCGTCGATTTCCTCAAGGGAACTGCCGAGGTCGTCATCGAATTGGGTCGAGGGGAGATCGAGGATGGCGTGGCCGAGGTTTCCTTGATCAGCGAGCCCTTCGTGCCGTCCGAAGCCGGCCACGGCCTGGACGTTCGAGAGCTGGGAATCGTGTTGACCTCTCTGACATTCCGGCCGAACGACCCTGGACTGTTGTGTTGGTGGAATGAATAAAGCGGAAGGGCTTCTCTGGGTGCTTGAGCCCAAGCCCCGGCCGTACTAAGATGGTTTTCCTACCACGCTGCACCACCGGTGCAAGGAGATTCTCATGGCAGTGAAGAGTGAAAACATCGTGAACGACAGGATGAAGGCGCTGGAGACGGCGCTTGGACAGATCGAGCGCCAGTTCGGCAAGGGCGCGATCATGAAGATGGGCGATCAGCCCCCGATGCGCGTCAACGTCATTCCGACGGGATCGGTCGCACTGGATGCCGCACTGGGCGTCGGAGGCCTTCCAAGGGGCCGGGTGACTGAGATATACGGTCCGGAGTCGTCGGGCAAGACGACCCTGGCCCTCCATATCATCGCCAACGCCCAGAAGGCGGGGGGCCTGGCGGCCTTCATCGACGCCGAACATGCACTCGATCCCGAGTATGCGGCCAAGCTCGGCGTCGACCTGGACGAACTCCTGGTCTCACAGCCGGATTTCGGCGAGCAGGCCTTGGAGATCACCGAAACCCTGATTCGTTCGGGCTCGATCGATGTCATTGTGATCGACTCGGTGGCCGCGCTGGTGCCCCGAGCCGAACTCGAGGGTGACATGGGCGAGGCTCAGATGGGCCTGCAGGCCCGGCTGATGTCGCAGGCCCTCAGGAAGCTGGCGGGGATCATCGCCAAGTCGAATACCTGCCTGGTCTTCATCAACCAGATTCGGGAGAAGATCGGGGTCATGTTCGGCAGCCCGGAAACGACCACCGGTGGCCGGGCGTTGAAGTTCTATTCGTCGGTTCGGATCGATATCAGACGAATTTCCTCAATCAAACAGGGCGAGGACATTATCGGAAACCGCACCAGGGCCAAGGTTGCCAAGAACAAGGTGGCCGCCCCCTTCCGCAAGGCGGAGTTTGACATTCTCTACGGCGAGGGAATTTCCCTGACTGGGGAACTGCTGGACCTTGGTGTGGAATATCGACTGGTTCAGAAGTCCGGCTCGTGGTACTCGTGTGGTGAGACACGTATCGGTCAGGGCCGGGAAGCAGCCCGGGCCTTTCTCAAGGAGAACCCCGAGATGGCAGCCGATCTCGAGGTCCAGATCAGGGAGCAGTTGGGATTGATGCCCGGCGTCGGCGAGGCAGGCGACGACCAGCCCGAGTAGTTTCTATTCAGTTTGAAAGATCCGAGAATGCGGAGGGGCGCCCCGGTGTTGTTCCACCGGGGCGTCGCCCCGTCGCGGAGGTGTTGATGAAGTCCAAGATGATGATCACAGGTTTGGTGTTGTTTACGGCCGCGGTGGTGTTCGCTGCACCTCCGGCCACTGAGCGCGAACTGCCGCCGCAAGACGCCGAGGTTCTTCGGTTTGTCGGCCGCGCGTTGGCGTGGCACCCGACGTCGAAGTTCACGATTCTCAGCGACGACAAACACATGACCCCTTCGGGTTCCTTTCGCTTGATTCAGGTGGAGCGCACCGGCGCCTCACCAGGTCTGAATTCACGTTCGACCCTGGTCATCGATGAGCCCGGCAAGGCGATCTGGTTTGGAAGCGTCGGCAGCCTGCCGTCGAAGGAGGTCGGCAAGACGGTCGAAGAGCTGAAGGCCTTTGTCGACGTCTTCATTCCCGACATCCTGATGAAGAACATGAGGATGAAGGCGAAGGTTGACTGGAACGTCACGAAGGAGGGCCCATCGGCCCTTGTCCCCTTTGAACTGGTGGTTGACACCGGCTATGGTGATTTTCGGAGGCCTGGCGCCGTGACGGTCGGCGGCGCCTTCGTGTTGCTCGGAGCGCCAATGCCCTTCGATCAGGATCCGGTGGCCTACCGCCGGGAAATGTTCGAAACTTCCAAAGAAATCATGTGGGATCACGAGGCCGGGGGCGCGACGGTCAGTATTGTTGAATTTTCCGACTTCGAGTGTCCGGCGTGTCGTACCAAGTGGCCCAGAATCAAGAGTCAGATCGAGAAATACCCAAAGGCCGTTCTTCACGGCATGGTCAATTTCCCGTTGCCGTCGATCCACCCGTGGGCTTTCCGGGCTGCGTCGGCCGCCTGGTGTGTGTCTGAAATGAGTCCGAAGCTCCTTCCGCAATTCAAGGAGACGTTCTACAGTCTTCAAAACGACATGGAACTGTCCTTGGTGACGCCGACATCGGTTGATTTTGTCATCGGCCAAGATCTGGAGGAAGAGCAGTTTCGGGAGTGTTACCTCAAGAAGATTTCGCTGGATGCGGTCCACGCCCAGATGGCGTTCGGCAATTTCCTGGGCATCAGCTCGACGCCGACCTATTTTGTCAACGGATGGATGGTCCAGGCGCCTGACGCCCTCAGCCTCGACCAATTGGTCAAGGCGCTGGTCGCTGGGGAAGAGCCGTAGTCCTTCGAAGCCGGGATGGCTTCGAAGGAGGCGTTCAGCTATCAGCTATCAGCTATCAGTTGAGGGCGGCTATTCCGGGCGGGGCATGGGGAAGGTCTCCCGGGTCTTGACCCAGAGATCCGTACCCATTCGGCCGACGGCCTGAAGAGCCTCGGGACGGACCTGTCCCTCGCTGTTGAGGACCTCAGTGTCGAGGTGAATCCGTTTGATCTTCCCGACGATCAAGTGGCCTGCGCCGCCCTGATCGCCGTAGGCCCGGATTTCGACCAGTTCGCACTCCAAGTTGATCGGCGACTCCTTGACCAGAAACGGCGTCACGGTTTCCGCCGGTTCGGGTGTCAGACCTGAGTGAGCAAACTCAGAGGCTCCGGGGGGTAGCATGGCGGCACAGGCGTTGACTCTCTCGGCAAGTTGCTCGGTGGCGGAGGCGATGACGAACTCTCCGGTCTCTTCGATGTTGCGAAGCGTGTCCTTCTTCTGGCCTGTCCGTCCCGACAAATGAGGCGCGAACGCGATATGAGGAGGGTTGGACGATACGACGGTGTAAAAGGAAAAGGGCGCCAGATTGGGGCGTCCTTCGGCATCAACCGTCGACACCACCGCGATCGGGCGAGGGATGACGATTTCGGTCATACGGCGGTAAACCTCGATCCAACTGGTGGTTTCGGGGTCAATCGTGACTCTCGAGTTCATGATGTCTCCTTTGTCTGCTCACCGTAAGATTCTACGCACATGATAGGCGAGCTGTTAGCTTTTTGCCCGGACTTCTCACCGGTTTTCGAAGCGAAAGGCGCAGAACGCAATGAGATTCGGTGATCTCGCAAGATGAGTGAGCGAAGGCATACTTGCGGTACGTCGAGAGAGCGAATCGAGAAAGCGCCGAAGGTCGTTGTGTTCTGCGCCTTGTAGCCGGACACTGGTGAGAAGTACGGGT
>DAOWGJ010000106.1 GCA_030637505.1 Holophagae bacterium | reverse complement strand
GCAAACGCTGTAGATCGCTGTGTATTTCGCGCCGTAGTAGATCACTGGTGAGAAGTGCGGCTAGGGAATGCTCGCCTGTCTCGAGTGACGCCATGCCCGCAAGGCAACCCTGGAGGAGAGCAGCAGGGCCGTCCCCACGGCGATGTAGAGAATCCCCAGCAGACCCAGGGCTACATGCGAGCCGCGCAGGACTCGGCCTCCGCCCGCCATCACCGCCACGAATGCCCACGAGCGAAGGGATAGGAACCCTCCGAGACAACGGCCGTCACCGCGCTCACGGATCCTGTCGACGATCTTCCTCGCTACGCGATCGAGAACGAAGCGGGCCTTGAAAGCGCCGATTGCCACCGCCAAGCCGGTCAGCCAGGGCGTGGCGGGAGTCTGTGATTGCCACAGCCACCGGGCGCCGAATCCCGCCAGTACCGTGCCCACCACCGCCCACAACACCCAGGCCAGCATCAGATGGACCCGAGCCGCCGCCGCCGGCTTCGATTTTTCCACCCACCCGACCATCAATCCTCCTTGAAAAACCCCACCTTCGACGCGGACCAGGCCCTTTTCCTACGCTACCCGCTGCGCGGGTCCGAGCCTCTCGGCTCGGCAATAGCCGGATTGGCGCGTGTCCCTTGCCCACGCTGGTCGCTTCGCGACCTCACGGCTTTGCCGTGATCGCCCTTCGGGCGATGCGCGATGTCCCTACCATTCAATATCAACTTGTCGGGCCTTGCCACCGAATCGGGAGATCAGAACACACCGGTTTCTCTTTCCAAAATCGTAGAGGTCTTTTGTGACCCGTACGTCCTCCTTGCAGTATTCGGCAATTTTTTCGATCTCGCCCTGACGCCACCACTCCAAGGCCTGGAGACCGTCTGCGGATTTCCCTTCACCAAGGGTTGAGGCGGCAACACTGTCGAGTTTCGGCCTGAATCCCAGCCGGGCCTCGAGGTCAAGCATGAGGTCACAGGTTGGGAGGGCCGTAAGATCAGCATCCGTATAGGCTCGAAGCACCTGGTAGTCGAATCCTCTGATGTTGTATCCGACCACAAGGTCGGCACTCAGCAAAAGGTCGATCAATTCTCCGATTCGATCCTCGGTGACGACTAGATATTCGTCCGTGTCATACCGGTAGGCGACACCAACTGAAACACCCAGTTTATGCATTTGAGTTCGGCCGCCGACTTCCTCGAAGGAACGCTGGGTTTCGAGGTCGAAGACTACAACCTTCTCCCCGAGGGTAACCGTCCTCTGGGGATTGTCGTCAAACATGTTCATCTGGCCGTCCCAAATCTCCACAGGTATCCTCCTTGAGCGCCGAAACCTTGGATTGGAGGTGAAGCCCAACAAAATCAGGGTTCGGCACGAGCAAAGTTTAACCCGGCTGAACAGGAAGCGACAACGACCGGACGATCGGCGGGTTATAATCCCCCGGTGTCTGACATTGAAGTGACTGAGGCGTCCGGGATCGGCCCGCCGATCGAGGTTCCAGTATTCACTGGGCCCCTTGATTTGCTTTTGCATCTCATTCGCAAAAATCGTTTTTCGATTCATGACATCCCGATTTTCCGTATTTGCGACCAGTACCATCAACATCTTCGACAAATGCAACGCCTCGACCTCGAGTTGGCCGGTGAGTTTTTGGTGATGGCCTCATGGCTCCTCCATCTCAAATCCAGGACATTGCTCCCGAAGGTTTCGGCTGAAGCCGGCGGTGAAGATCCGCGCCATGAATTGGTCGAGCGTTTGTTGGAGTACCGTCGCGTCAAGGATGTCGCCGAGTATCTCTACGATACAGACGTCGTGAGACGATGTCTCTGGGAGCCGAATGTCGGCGTCCAGGACCTCGGCGGGGAACTCGAGTTGGACTGGGAAGACGTCGACCTCAGGGTTCTCGCCCGAACCTACCTCGAGGTGATGGATCGTTTTTCGGTGGCTCATCCACCTCCACTTCAGGTGATTCCGCTACGATTCAGGGTCCAAGACAAAATGCAGGAACTCTACGACAATGTCCACAAACAGAAATTGATGCCGTTGCTCCGGCATTTGAACAGTCGCTCCGATCAGGAAGAAGTCGTTGCCGTGGTCGTGGCGACGTTAGAGTTGGTACGCCTCGGCGGTATCCGAGCCGAACAACGCCGGGTCTTTGCAGAGATCTTTCTCCGCCCGGGGCCTCAGCCCTACGATTCCGCGGCCGCCTTCCACCAGGAGGCGCAGGAGCCTGAGTATGGCAACTGACGCACTGCTGGCATACCTCGAAGCGGCCCTGTTGACCTCTCGAGGTCCCGTGATGGTTCAGGGATTGGTGGAGGCCCTTGGAGAAGGCGCCTCGACGGTGGTCGAGGTCGAGACTGCCCTCGAGAGACTTCGGGACCGATATGAAGGCCCGGGGCACGGCGTTCGCCTGGAGCGAGTCGCCGGGGGATGGCGATGCGTGACTCTTCCCGAACTGGATGACACTCTCCGGACGTTTCACGGACTGGCCTCCAGGCAACGGTTGTCTCAGGCTGCCCTGGAGGTCCTCTCCATAGTTGCCCACCGTCAACCTGTAACTCTTCCGGAAATCAATTTCATTCGGGGCGCAAACTCTACAGCCGTCGTTCGGACTCTGCTGGATCGCGGACTGATCCGGCTTGCCGGCCGAAAGAGAGTGGTAGGAAAACCATTTCTCTACCGAACAACAAAAGAATTCCTGGTTCATTTTGGGCTGGACCGGATCGAGGAACTCCCGGAGCCCGAAAAAATCATAGAGGACGAGAGTTCCGAAACTGATTGAGAAACCAGCGATTCATTCGCAGCGGGTGTCAGGTTGGAGGGTCAGTGGCTAACACGCTGGTGGAGATTTCTAGGGAGCTCTCGGCGGAGGTGGACCGGTTGTCGTTTTCGTTACCGGTGACCCACGTCTACAACCCATTGGCCTATGCCGTGCGGCCTCATGAAGCCTATCTGGAACGCTTTGGCCAAGGCCGCAAGAGGGTGGTCTTTCTCGGCATGAATCCGGGTCCCTTTGGGATGGCCCAAACCGGTATTCCCTTCGGAGATGTGCGGACAGTGGGGGAGTGGATGGGAATCATGGAGCCGGTCGGATCACCCCGCGATCTTCATCCGCGCCGACCTGTCCAGGGCTTGGAGTGCCCTCGGGTCGAGGTCAGTGGACGGAGGTTGTGGGGATGGGTCAAAGACCGGTGGCATACACCGAATGCATTTTTCGCCGAGGCCTTTGTTGCAAATTATTGTCCCTTGGTCTTTTTGGAAGACAGCGGGCGGAATCGTACCCCTGACCGGCTTCCTCTTGAGGAGAAAGCTCCGCTGTTCGAGATCTGCGACCTCGCCCTGATGCGGATGGTGGAGTGCCTGAATCCTGATTGGCTCGTGGGGGTTGGGGCGTTCGCCTCTCTGCGGGCTACCGAGGTTCTCTCCGGCATGGATGCCCGAATCGGTAAGATCCTGCATCCCAGTCCGGCCAGTCCAGCTGCAAACAGGGGATGGTGGCAGATCGCCGAAAAACAACTGGGTGAACAGGGAATCTTCAAATGGGAGAATCAGTCATGAGAGATAGGCAGCCTGCGACCAGAGTGATGATGATGCCCAGGGATACAAACCCTGCCGGCACAATTTTTGGGGGAGTGATCCTGTCCTATCTCGACCAGGCGGGCGCGGAGGGGGCCTACCGCGGCGGCGCTCATCGAGTCGTCACGGCCGCCATGAAAGAGGTGGTCTTCCACGAACCCGTCTTTGTTGGCGATTTGGTGTCCTTCTACGCCGAGGTCGTGAGAAAGGGGCGCACCTCGATCACTATTCGGGTCGCCGTCGAAGCATCCCGACGGTGGGATCGCAACGAAATCGCCAAGGTTACCGAGGCCGAGATCACCTACGTTAACGTCAATCCGGAGGGCCATCCCGTACCGCTACCGGGCGGGACTGATCGGAGACTCGAAGGATCGTGAAGGTCGAACCGGAAACCGTGTTGGTCCAGGAGTTCCTCGGTTCTGCGGTACAGGCCGGCGTTTGCCCCGGCTGTGTTGCCGGGTGGTCTATTGGGACCGAGGCAGTAGTCCACAGCGAGTCAGCCGGCGTCTCGCACCTTGGGGTCAACGGAGAGTCGGCGGGGCACAACACCTGGTATGACCTGGCATCCTTAACCAAACCTATGGTGGTGACGACACTTTTCCTTCTGGCCCTCCGTAGGGGAGCCCTGGACCTCGATCTGAAAGTCGGCGACATATTGTCCGACGTTGGGCCGTATCGGTCAGCTTCGCTGGAAAACCTCCTGACGCATACCGCCGGCCTTCCGGGATGGGCGCCGCTGTATGCGTCCGGGCATTCGCCAGATCAAGTCCTTTCGGCCATCAAGACCCTGAAGCCGGTCGGTCAACTGGGCCGGCAGGTCGAATATTCCTGCCTTGGTTTCATCATCCTGGGTTTGGTTCTTGAGGAGATCCTGGGTGTAGACCTCGCGACGGCCTTTTCGCGACTGGTGGCCGAGCCTCTGAATCTGACTCACGATCTTGCCTTTAATCCTCCAGTTTCGAGTTGCTCGGTGGCTGGCGGGGCTTCGCGTCCTGATGCCGAAACCCAGTTGGTAAGAAATCTGGGGCTTGACCCTGCGACGATCCCTCAGTGGCGCCCCGGGCAACCGGATGACGGCAACGCCAGGTTCCTCGGAGGTGCAGCCGGAAACTCGGGGCTCTTTGGAACCATCCGCGGGGTCGTCCTACTTGGACGGGAATACCTGCCCGGGGGAGGGTACCTTTTGGACGCAGGGGAAACCGAACTCGCTGCAGAGTGTCGGACGCCGAGTTTGGAGCAGGCTCGAGGCCTGGGGTGGCAGATAGCCTCTTCCTCGGGGAGTTCCGCCGGGTCGATGATATCGCCCGACTCGATCGGACATGTCGGCTTTACCGGCACTTCCCTGTGGATCGACCGTCAGGGCGGTCGCGTCATGGCTTTGCTGAGTAATCGCCACCATCCCGGCCACCGTGAGACGGATTTCCACCCCCTGAGGCGTCGGTTCAATGCACTGGTCTCGGGAGCCTGCCGAGCCAAGCAGGGGCAGGAACACAAATGAACCGCCAAGACGCGAAGACCGCAAAGGGAACGCAAAGAAGAGATTGAAATTATTGTCCTTAGTGTTCTTTGCGACAACCGGTTCAAAACCAGACGGTGATTCTAACGGTGTAATTCCGGCATCCTGGCAGTTTCCAGTTTCTAGTTTCCAACGCCAGTTTCCAGGTTCGAGTATCAAGTTCTAATATGCGTCATTCTGTTGATCGCAAAAAGGACTCCCAGGGCCACCGGAACCCAGGCGCCGACCACCGGCGGAAGGAATTCGGCCTCACCGAGCTTGCCGAGCAGGGGAACAAGCAGGATGAAATACCCGATTCCCAAAGCGACTGCGATGGCTACGCCTTGCATTGTTGTAGTACGAGCCCCCCCGCCGGAACCGAGAGAGAAGGGAATCGCGAGAAGGACCAATACCATCACCGCGAGAGGCGTCGAAAATTTTTGATGCCAACGAACTATCAACGACGGTGCCCGATAGACGGAGTCCTCCAACTCATTGATGTACTGCCTCAACTCGGCCTGAGACAGTTCGTTGGGCCTCTCGTTCTCCTGGCCGAAATAGGAAGGGCCTTCAACGATACCGATTTCGGTCGGCACGTTGATGCGCTCGAAATCGTCATCGCCCTGTTCGTTGATGTGTCTCAGCCAACCACCGTCGGCGATCCAAGCCCCGTTGTCGTAATGCACCCGGTGAGCAACCAGGCTGTATTTCAAACGCATTTGCCCGTCAATCCGGAACATCGAAAATCTGATCAGCCGTTTTTTGGCAATGTCATATTTCAGAAATCTATAAAAGGTCCGGCCATCCCTGGCAATCAACCATTTGCGATGAGCAGCGGAACCTCTGGGCGTCGTGACCCGGCCCTTGATTTCGTCGAGGAGCCGAGAGGCCTTGGCATCAGACCGGGGCACGGTATGTTCTCCCAGGATCCACATCGCACCGACTCCACCCGTGGCCACCAACAAGAGGGGAACCGTAACCCTGAAGATCGAGAGCCCCGAGGCCTTCAATGCCGTCAACTCCTGTTGCCTTTCAAGCATGGTCAACAGCGTGATGACGCTGATCAGAAGGCCAAACGGCAGAACATCGAACAAGGCTCTGGGAATAATGTTCCAGTAGTACGCCAGCACCACATGAGCCGGTGCACCGTTTCGGGCAATTTCGTCCATGTGGTTGGTCAGGTCGCCGATTACATACAGCGAGACCGTACTGAGCAACACGAGGAATAGGGGAGACATCAGGCGACGGATGAGGTACCGGTCCAAAAGTGTTGGGAAGCCGCCTCCGTACACTCTGCGTTGAATCCCGATGGGAATCGAACCAGTCAAAGTGGCCGTTCCGAGGGCATCGGAGGACCTGCGAAGGCGCCTTTTTCGGAGTTTCCAAAGCATTACGATCAGCCTTGAAATCCCTCCTTGAGACCCCTGCCGGTCACCCAGCCAACGGCCCATCCTCAGACTGAGTACCAGCGCCGCGGAGGCCAAGATCAGATTTGGAATCCACATTCCGATCGAGGCGGGAACACCCTTCTCGAGTACCAGAAACTCGCCATAGCTGCTGAGAATGTAATAGACCAGTACAACCAGGATCGAGAACAAGAACCCTCTGCCACGGCTCCCTGCCCTGACTCCGATTCCCAGAGGCAAGGCGAGAAGCGCGAAGGTAATGCTGGCCGCAGGAATGGCCATTCGCCGATTGAATTCAACCGCGGCCATCCTCATGTCCTGGAGCCGTTCATCCGAGGTCATTTTGTCGGCAGTCCTACTGTCATCCGGGTCTCGACCGGTTCGCATTTTTTCGAGCAACTGTCCGGTATCCAGTTCTCGAAGACTCAGCCGGTAGGCCAGCTTTTGACCCTTTTGGGACTCACCTTCCGGTTTAAAGGCGTGAGTTTGCACCATGCTGATCAGGTTCTTTTCGGGTTGCTTTCGGAGGATCGTGTGAGTCACCATATCCTCGAGAACGATCCAGGGTGTAGAGTCCTCATCGACCTGGAAATCCTCTCGAGAATCTGACATGACATCGCTGTCGCCAGCAGATTGCGTCTTGATAATCCGGCCTCTCCTGGCCAGGATGAGTTGTGCTTCGTCCGGGGAAATGACCCTATGGATCAAGACGTTTTTCCAGTTCCCAGTCGTTGAGTCAACATCCTCGACGTAGAGGAGAATCTGCGGCATTTCGTCATAAAACACCTTGGGCTGGATCCGTCCTATCGCCGATCCGGACGAAAAAATACGGGTCCGGAGTACCCGCATCTCCCGGGTAGAGTTTGGGATGACGGAGAAAGTCAAATAGAGGGATCCGATCCCCAACGCGAACGCGATGAACAAAACCGGCTTGTAGAGTCGCCTTGCGGGTATTCCCGCCGCCAGAAGGGCGGTCAACTCGTTATCCGCCGTCATTCGCCCCGCAGCCAACAGGACACCGAAAAGGAAGCTGACGGGAATCGTCAGAATTGCAACGCTGGGGATACCGATCATCAGGACCTTGAGAGCGTCCTGTGCCGAGACCCCGTAGACGACGACCTGTTCCATCAAGGTAAATAGGCCATTCATCAGCAGTAAAACGGTGTAGACGACAAATGCCAACACCGAAGGCACAAAAACCTCTCGGGCAACATGACGGTCGAGTCGAGTCACAAGTCTCATTGGGCTCTTTCACCGGTTCAATAATCGGCCGCCGGAGTTTAGCAGCTCAGGCCTTCAGGGAAAGGCAAGGAAGACGAAAATCATCCGCAGACTTTTCCACAGGGTTGGAAAAGTCCACAAGGCGCTGGTATTACCCAACGTCCGATAAGGTATATTATGTAAACCTGAATATGGGGAAACGCTATATAACCGGGCTCATTCATGAAAATTGAGGTCAACCAGGACTATTCCTCACCCACCGAAGATCGCAGTTCTTCAAGGAGATGCTCGAGGGCAGCAATGACCTCTCTCGGTTCCGGTTCCGAATCGGTGTTGAACGCCAGCGACACCTTGAATGGATAACCCTTCGGCTGGTACCTCCAGACGAAGGGGCGTTTCGAAGATTTCCTGTCCTCGCCTGTCTGGCCGGCCCCGGTCGATTCCCCGGATCCGCCCTCGGCCATCTCTGCGCGTCGCTGCCTCAAGTCCCTACGGTCCAACCGCTCCTCAATGATCGCCCGGATCAATGTCCTCATTGCCTCTGAGGACGGCGCCTTGGCAATTTCCAGAAGCATCCCCTTGGCGTGAATGTCGGCATGCCGACATTCTGCGCGGATGTCTGCGGGAATCACCAAGAGCTTCAAGCTCTCCGTAACAGTCACTCTGGAACGGCCCACCGCGTTCGAGACCTCCTCATGGGTGTAGCCATATTTTTCAACCAGGGTCCGAAAGCCTTCACCTTCTTCGAAAGCATTGAGATCCTGTCGTTGAAGGTTTTCAATCAAGGCAATTTCCAGGGCATGTTGATCGGAAACCTGGAGTTCGATGCAGGGAACCTCGGTTAATTCCGCCTGCATCGCAGCGTGAAAACGCCGTTCTCCGGAGACGAGCTCATACTTCCCGCGCTCACCCTTTCTGACCAACAGAGGTTCGAGAATACCGTGCCTTTTGATGCTTTTGACCTGATCACTGAAGGCACCCAGGCTGGTCCGCGGCTGATCCTGATTGCTGACAATATTGGTAACCCGCACCATGCGCCCAATACCTTCACCCATTCTTTGGGCCAGTTCGTCAACGTAGTGACGATCATGACGCATCAGGCGTTTCTCGGGCAGACCTCTCTTACCGGAACTCATCAGAATCCTTCCTCCCCCACCCCGTTGTCGGACGACCCAATCCGCTGCAACACTTCCTCGCACAGCGCATAGTATTCATAGGCTCCGGTGGAAGACGGAGCGTGTTCGAAGATACTGGCTCTGTGGGCTGGACTTTCTTCCAGCCGCACAGATTTGCTGATCACTGTATCGAAGACCAAGTCCCCGAATACGTCGTGGATTTCACTGACGACCTGCCGGGCGAGTACGGTTCTCTTGTCAAACAAGGTGACGACGACACCCAGGAACTGAAGTTGGGTATTAGGACGTGCTTTGATCTTATCGATCGTCTCCAAAAGATCGTCGGTACCCTCAAGCGCAAAATATGACGCCTGGATTGGAACAAGGACGTGTGAAGCAGCAACCAGGGCATTCACCGTGATTAACCCAAGGGTTGGGGGTGTGTCTATGATCACAGCATCAAAATGGGTCTCAAGCTGATCGAGGCGATCCTTCAATCGGTATGGTGCATCAAGCTCGCCGATCAGAGACACCTCCATTTTTGCCATCGAAATCCGTGACGGCGCGATCCATAGCCCCTCCTGAGAAGTCGATGGCCTGATAATGGATTCAATGGAGGCCGTACCCTGCATGACATCGAACATATTTTCCCGTACGTCCTCAGGATTTGCCGTCGCCATCGTCGAGTTGGCTTGTGGATCGAGATCGACAAGCAGAGTCTTGAATCCCTTGGCCGCCATACCTGCGGCCAGATTGATTGCGGTGGTCGTCTTTCCGACGCCGCCTTTTTGGTTCGTAATCGCTATGATCATCGGCACTCCATCAAGGGTCTCTATGATTGGCCACTATAGCCTAACCCGTAGCCTAACCCGAAGGGTTAGGCTTACATCTCGTACTGGCCGAGATCTTCGGGTTCCAGCTGCTCCAAGAGAGTCCGAAGCGCTTCGTCAACCGATTGTTTCTGGACGCTGGCAAGGTCAAGAACGGTCTGGGAAACTTCAATTGGTGCTTGAGCACGAAGAGCGAGCGCGATTGCATCCGACGGCCTGGCATCGATATCGAGACTCTTCCGAGGTGGGCCCGCGCTCACCAATTGCGCTGAGGCCTTGAAGACGCCATCTTCCATACTGTGAATTCGAATACCGACAACTTCGAAGCCGGTAAGTTCAATTACGGACTTCAGCAGGTCGTGGGTCAGAGGTCGGGGCGGTTTAATTCCTTCGACCGCCATGGCAATCGAGTGTGCCTCGAATCCGCCGATCCAAATCGGCAGCAGATCTGTTCCCTCCGCAACCTGGAGAATCACGACAGGGGCGTCCGTGATCGGGTCAACAACCAACGCCCGGACCTCTACGGAGACGAAGACAGGATGAGGTGACGCCATAACCTTACTGTGGGCGATGCCACGGTGTCTGTCAAGGATTCTTGGTGACCTCTCCCCCAGGGTCTACGATATAGGGGGGCAAACTCCCGGACGTGAAACTCGAAATTGAATTTCGCCCCTCGACGGTATCGCCCGGAACGAACTCACTGCTACGAGCCCGCGGCCATCCCGCGGAATTGGTCAGTCCCCTCTTTCCTCGATCCGGTTTCACCAGGCGGTCCCTCCGAGAGGACGGGGAGGGCTGGTCCTCGTGAACTCTCGACGGCTCGGCCGTACAAAGAATGGGCCCCGGCCCGCAGAATCTCGACGTCGACGATGTCCCCTACCCCTTCCCTTCCGGTCGCCGGAAAGTTGACAACCCGATTATCGTCACCCCTCCCCTGCCAGTCCAGTTCGCTGCGGCGGCTGCTGCCGT
>DAOWGJ010000259.1 GCA_030637505.1 Holophagae bacterium | reverse complement strand
TGGAGAGGATCAACCGGGTCCTTCCCAGTGGTGATTTCGATCAAGGAACCCTGCGTGTCACCGTGACCGCCGGGTCGGTCGTCGTCGGCGCCTCCAAGGTCGACGAACTGAGTACCGATCCGACGACCCTGGAAAGTTCCACGCCGCTGGGCGCCAAGGCCTCGGTCGACGGCACCTATGAGTTCACCCTGACCGACAGTGAGGGCTTTGCCTCAGGCGGCGACATCGTTATCGCGAATGGCGTGGTTCAGACGATCAACGGGACGTTCGCCAACTGGGACAAGGACGGGGACACGGACGGCGAGGCGGACTGCCCCCTGGTCTTTCGTTGGGGTCTGGATTTTCCGGCGACGGCGGTAAACGAGATGGCCGACGGTGTCACTTTCACCGACAGCTACACCTCGACCGGCAGCGGCGAGATGGCGTGGACGGTCGAGTTCGTCGTGACGGACGGCCTCAGAATCTCCGGTACGGTGACGGCGGCCGGTTCTGATTTTCCGTCTTCCGGAGATCCCAACCTGGACGAGAGCGGCTGCAATGGAGCCTTTCCGGTGCTGACACTCAGTGGGGGCAAGGTCGATTGAGTCTGAGGTGAGCGGATTTGCCTTTGTAGATTTGAGCATCTATAGTAGCTTCGTGTCGATGATGATCGTTGTAAGCGAGTCTGCTTCTCAAAAATAACACAACCATAGTGACTGAAATCATGTACGGAGGGGACTATGATCCGGAAACCCATTGTGTTGACCATCGCCGCTGTGATTCTTGTCGCAGTACCGTTTACGGGGAACGCCGCAGATCGACTGGTGGTGGGTGAATATTTCACCCAACTTGGTTGAAACGCCTGCACGATCGCCGGTCCGGTGGTCAACGACATGTTTGATGCCAATCCACAGACTTTCGTGCCGATCTTCTATCACCTCAACGGGGGTGCCTTACAGCCTTGGTGTTACACCCGGGCCAATTTCTTTGCCCTCGAGTACACGCCCTACCTGTGGTTGGATGGATCGTACGATGCGGGATTTACCTACAACTCATGGGTCAACGATCTCGCCATCCAAGAGGTTGTTTCAACCGACGTCACAATCGACATCAACGCCTTCCGCGGCGGTGCGGACCTCGATGTCCGTGCGACAGTCTGTGTCGAGCCCGGTGGTGTAGGCAAGGACCTGCGCATTTACGTTGTGCAGGTGCTCGACCACTACGGCTCGGCCACCAGCTGGTACTATCGCAACGCATTTCGGCAGGTGGCCACTGTGGATGTAAACGTTGCGGCCGGCGCCTGTGTCGATATCCAGAAGTCGATGATCTTGAAGGACGTCGACATGTTGCAACTACAGGACGTCGGCGTCGTCGTCTGGGCACAGGAGCCCCTTGCTACCGCCCCGGCCGATACCTACCAGACGGCCTACGTTTTCGACCCGGCGGGTATTTCCGTCGATGGATTCGAGAACGGTGATGTCTCGGGCTGGGACTGACGCCTGACTCGAACTCGGTCTCCATTTCATGTCAAACGAGAGCCCCTGCCGTCCGGCAGGGGCTTTTCATCAGTCCGACCTTGGCGTGCCGCCATCCCGCAAAGGCCCAGGTCTTTCCCTCCACCAACAGGGCGGGCACGGGGACCCGCCCCTACAGATCTCATTGGAAATCGGTTCACAATGCAGACTTCCCCTTTCTCTGTAACTTTTTGCAGGAACGGGAATAGGTTGCATGGTAGACTGTTGCGTGAAAGCAAGACACAGTCTCAAAAGGAGAGAAAGATGCCGATTTTGAATGACATCACACAGACCATCGGGGGAACGCCTTTGGTCAAACTCAACAGGATGACCGAAGGCCTGCCGGGTACGGTGGCGGTCAAGTTGGAATCGTCGAATCCAGGTGACAGCGTCAAGGATCGAATCGGGTTGGCGATGATCGACCAGGCCGAGCGGGATGGTCTGCTTGACGGTGACGAGGTCATCGTCGAGCCGACCAGCGGGAACACCGGAATTGCCCTGGCCTTTATCTGTGCCGCTCGCGGTCGTCGTTTGATTCTGACGATGCCGGACACGATGAGTCTCGAACGGCGCAAGATTCTTCTGGCCCTGGGCGCCGAGTTGGTCCTGACACCCGGGGCCGACGGCGTTCCCGGGGCGATCAACAAGGCTCAGGAACTGATCGACGAGGGGCGGGCCCACGTGATGCTCCAGCAATTCGAAAACCCCGCCAACCCAGAGGTCCATCGCCGGACGACGGCCGAAGAGATCTGGGCAGACACTGACGGCAAGATCGACATCTTCGTCGCCGGGGTTGGGACCGGCGGCACGTTGACCGGCGTTTCAGGAGTCATCAAGGGCCGGAAGCCGGCCCTCTGGTCGATCGCGGTCGAACCAACCGACTCAGCCGTCATCTCGGGCGGTGAGCCCGGCCCCCACAAGATTCAGGGTATCGGTGGCGGTTTCATTCCGGAGAATCTGGATATGGAATTGGTCGACGAGGTGATTACGGTCGAGAATGACGATGCCGGGGTGACGGCACGGCGACTGGCTCTTGAGGAAGGGATCCTCGGGGGCATCTCCTCGGGCGCCAACGTCTGGGCGGCCTTGCAGGTTGCGGCCAGGCCTGAGAGCGAAGGCAAACTGATCGTCACCGTCATTTGCGACACCGGTGAGCGCTATCTCAGCACCTGGCTGTTCGAGGATCAGTGATGGATGAAGGGGAGAATCCCCCGTTCCCGAAGACCTTCGGGCATTTTCCGGCGAACGGCGACCCGGGCGGCATCGACGCCGTGGTCAAGGCCTTGTGCTCCCCAGATTCGGGGGCCCCGAACTCGGTCTTTCGTGGTTCCGGCTGGTCATTGCCGCCTTCCCGAGAAGCGATCGTCGAGATCGTTGAGGGTCTTCGGGCGGTCCTCTTTCCGGGATACTTCGGGTCATCAGATCTGACACGGGAGAGCCTGCCGTATCACGTCGGAGGGACGCTGGACCGGGTCAGGCGCGAACTTCAGGAACAGATCAGACGCGGTCTGTGCTTCTTTTGCGACGGCGAGAGTCGAGAGAAATGCTCCTCATGCGTATCGGGATCGGCCGAAATCACGAGTGTCTTCTTGTCTCGTCTGCCGAGCATTCAGGCTCGCCTCGCCGATGACGCCATCGCCGCATTCGAAGGTGATCCCGCCGCGGCGAGTGCCGACGAAACGGTGTTCTGCTATCCGGGCATGCTGGCGATCACCAGCCATCGACTGGCGCATGAACTTCACCTCTTGGGCGTACCCTTAATCCCCAGGATCATCGCCGAACACGCCCACAGCCTGACGGGCATCGATATTCATCCTGGCGCCGCGATCGGAAGCAAGGTGTTCATCGACCACGGGACGGGGGTCGTCATCGGCGAAAGTGCGGAGATCGGCGATCGCGTCCGGATCTACCAGGGCGTCACCCTGGGCGCCAAGTCCTTTCCGCTCGATGAGCAGGGCAAGCCGGTCAAGGGTGTCGCGCGCCATCCGATCGTCGAGGACGACGTCGTCATCTATGCAGGTGCGACGATCCTCGGGCGGATCCGGATCGGTCGACATTCGATCATCGGCGGCAACGTCTGGCTGACCAACGATGTGGGGCCGGGAAGCCGGGTCACCCAGGCACAATCCCGAAGTGAGCTCTTCATAGACGGCGGAGGGATATAGGAGCTGTCAGCTATCAGCTCTCAGCTCTCCGCAAAAACAAGGGAATAGCCACAAAAATGCACAAAAATGAAGGAACACGTAGGGTGGGCCTTGGCCCACCAACGAAGGCGCCCGATGGTGGGCCAAGGCCCACCCTACGGGTTCTGATCGATCCGTTCGGGAGATCTTGGCGGGACCTCATTTGATGTTTCGCTGGGACTGGGGCCTGCTACCATCAAACGAAAGAGGGAGGAGATCATGACCATTCAGGACCGAAGAGAGTTTTTGAGGCAGCTGGCCATTGCGACTGGGGCAGTCGTGGTGATGCCGATGGCGGTCAGTTGTAAGGGTGGGGCGGGCTCGGAAGAGGCTTCCGTCGTCGAAGAGCCAGGCGTTGAACTGGTCGAGCCGGTGATGGCTTCTGTGCCGCTTGTTCTGGCGGCCGGCTGGGACCCCGTGGCCTTCAACACCGAAAGAGGCAGTGCCGGGGCGATTCCCGAGGCCTACATGGGCAAGATCAATGCGCCGGACGGGGTGCCCAAGCATATGGGCAAGCATCTGCCCTACGTGCCTTCGGTCGATTCTGCGCTCGTGCCGGCGGGATATCTCGCCATCATGTGGGGTGACGCCGAGAAGGGCTACGCCATGCACCCACAGGCCCCCGAGGGAACGGAGAATTACCCCCTGGGCCACTGGTACAACTGGATCAGGGTGCGCAAGGCTGTCGAGGACCAAGCTATGGAGACCGAAAGTGAATTCACCGCGTGGCCCGGTCCGGCCGAAGGTGACACCGGACTCTTCGTCGCTGCCGGCGGGGGCGACATCAAAGCCGACAGCGGCAGGAACACCGTCTACCTGGTCAAACTCCCGGAAGACGTCGCCGCAGGAGATACCGTGCGTATTTATGGCCATTGCCTGTATCACGGGGAGTACGTGGACTTCGTTACGGTATAGGATTCTGGACCGTATTGGCTGTTGTACGAAGCGCAGTGGACCTTTGGTGCGGGGAATGCCAATCCGGCCCAGAGGCTGTTGCGCTTGGCGCATTTTAGGCCGGCTCATTTCACAAGACTGAGAACCCGGCCGGATGGAGGCCGCCTCATTCCAGTTCGTCATATGAATGTGAGAAAGTGTCGCAGATTCATTCGGGTAATTGCAAAAACTGTTCAATTGAGATAGTTTCAGATCGAACACTGCCGCGGCACACGGCGCCGGCCGGGCACGGCATCGATGGACGAAAAACCAGGAGGAGGAAACTATGAAAGATGTGGCTCTTCGAACCGTGATCGCGTTGGCGGTCGTCTCGCTGGTGACCGGCAACGTTATTGGTGCGGAAAGGATGGTGATCGTCGAACACTTCACCGCCACCTGGTGAGCAGCCTGCAATACCGCGGGTCCCGTGGTAGAAAGTATGATCGACACCTATCCCGACACGCTGGCGTTTATTGACGTTCATGACGGCGATGACTACGAGGTTCCTTGGGGCACCATGCGAGATGGGGTTTACCAGGCGGCATGGACCCCCTTCGATTGCCAGGACGGTCTGATCGACGCCTGGCCCATCGGTAGCTACGAATCGAAGTTCCTTGCCCGCCAGGCCATACCGACCGACGTCACTATCGACATGGCTGTTATCTGCGGCAGCGACACCTGCCAGGTGCGCGCCACGGTCTGTATCGAACCCGGTGGCGCCGGCAAGACCATGACGGTGTGGATGGCCCAGGTCCTGGATCATTACGGTCCGGTGAACTTCGACCGGAACATGGTCCAGGAGGGCAGCTATGGCGCCGAGATCACTCTTGCAGCCGATGAGTGTGCAACCATCACCGAGACCATTATCCTCAACTCGGTGAGCCAGGCATCGCCCGAAAACCTGAAGTTCTTCGCTTGGGCTCAGGACACGGACTTAGTCTACGATCCGATGGTCCAATACATCAACGGAACGTGGTACGGAGCGTGGTTCGCAGAGGTCCACCAGGGCAGCAAGGCCCTGCCGCCCTTCGAGGGGATCTTCCTCGACGGCTTTGAGTCCGGTGATACCACGAGTTGGTTTTAGGCAAGAAAACAAGAAAAGCGGCCCCGCGATTGCGGGGCCGCACTTTTCTTCTTGGACCTATTCTGAGGCTGCCGCCTCCTGCCCCCAGCCCTCTCCTAAATACTTCTCAAACCACGCCAGATCCCAGGCCATCTTGGCTTTGCGGTGGGTGTAGGTTCTCAGGCCGTGAGCGGCGCCTGGATAGACGACCAATTCGGAGGGAACGTCGAGATATATCTTGAGGGCCCGGTAGAGGCCGCGGGAATGTGCCGGAGGAACTCTGGGGTCGTTGCCGCCCACGTGGATCAGGGTCGGAGTCGTCACCGACGCCAGTCCATACAGTGGTGAGCTCTTGACGTAGTGTTCCGGGTCTTGCCAGGGGAGGGCGGCATTCATGAAGTTGATCACGTGCCCCGGCGTATCCTCAACGGCCCATTGCAGCACCATGTCCAGGGTGCCCGCACCGGAAGATGCAGCCTTGAAACGATTGGTTTCGGCGATCAATGCGTTGGTCAGGAAGCCACCGTTGGACCATCCCATCACTCCGAGGCGTTCGGGATCTGCGATACCTCGGTCGATCATGGCGTCGACACCGGCCAGGATGTCGGAGACATCGATATCATTCTCGCGGCCGACCAGCTGGGTCATGAATTGGTCTCCATAGCCTGTGGAGCCTCGGTAATTGGGGCTCAAGAGGGCGTAACCCTTTGCCGGTAGCAGGGTGCGGCCGTAGATCCAGAATCGCATCCGGTAATGGGTCGCTGCGGTCGGCCCGCCGTGGATCTCGACGATCAGGGGGAGTGGTCCATCGTCTGTCGTCCAGCCCGGGGGCAGTTCCAGGATGCCTTCGACCTCGACGCCGTCGGGCGCGGTCCACTGCACGGTTTCGATCGAAGGCAGGATCCAGTTGTCGACCTGCGGGTTGATTTGGGTCTGCCTCTCCAGGACGCCGTTTGCGCCAACCAGATAAAGAACAACAGCGCTGTAATGGGGGCCGTAAGTCACTATGTCCTTTACGCCCATCGCATCGAAGGCATAACT
>DAOWGJ010000009.1 GCA_030637505.1 Holophagae bacterium | reverse complement strand
TCAGCCAGTCATAGGTTGTATTTCCAAAATCTTCACACTGTTCGCCGTAGGTGTCATCGTCATAGCAGTGGGATCCCGTTCCCTGCAGCGGCCACTGCCAGTACATCATGATCTGGGCCATCGCAGTGGCGACGCACCCCGTCGGAGTTCGTTTCACACATCCGAAGAGGGGGTCCCACGTCACGCACGGGCAGTACATGTTGTAGTCGATCGGGAACGACATCCCCTGGTCCCATGCCGTCCACAGAAGATAGAAGGCCGCCTTGACTCCCTCCGGCGCCGTTTTCTCCCGGCTTCTTTCATATTCCACCAAGTAGGATTCTGTCGGTAGTTCGAGCATGGACCACTCCTGCGCGGTCTCTTCGGAGGTTGCCAGATGGGCCTCCTTCGCCTGATGGATGGTCTCCGCGAGGCCGTTCATCCAGGCATCGAAGGCCGGTGGGTGTTGGTCCTCAATATAGAACCCTCGCTCGGAATAGGCCAGTATGGGAGTCGCCACGTCGTCCGCGCCTACGGCCACCCAGCCTTCCGGCGCAAGATTGAACACGTAGTAAGCCACCTCACCTCGGTAGGATTCGACAAACACCTGCGCGATATCCTGGTGGCCCAGCAGCTTCGGCTGCGGCCCTTCCGAGGCTGTCGATTCCATCAGAAAAGTGTTCATGTGGTTGATGGCGACCTGCCCAGCGGTCTCCACGGAGACCTCTGCTGCGAACACGCCCGAACTGGCCCACGCCACCCAGATCAAAAGTCCCACCAGACACCAACGCCCACGAAACAAATTGCGTTCAGCACACATCCCCATACCCCCCGTTTCTGTTGCCGCAAATGGCGTTCATCAGACAAGCACCCCATCGCAAAGCCGTAACCCGTTTTTCTGACCAAACGGGCGCGACTCCTGATGCCGGCACTTGGTTATCAACCCGATGCCCCCGGCACCGAGCTGAACCCCCGTCTCCTTTCGTTGTATCAACTGCAAAATAACTTATGTCTCGTGGGCCATGTTGTCAAGGCCTCACGATGGTTCTAAGTGACACATTGTCGCAATACGTGCATGGTTTTTGAATCAGGTGCGATCGATGTCATGCAGCCCTCGTTGATACCGCTGGAACATAGTCACCGTGTGAAATCGAGCCGTCGGTTTCCGCGAGGGTTCACCAGATCGAGAGGCAGCGGCGAGCGTGGATCCTCGGTGACTACATCGGGATAACTGTACAATCACCGGTCGATGGATCCTTCGGCGTCAATTCGACCGCTGTTGGAAGAGCCGTCGGGGAGAAGCCCATGCAGACCGAAAAGCAACACCACCCACACCGCCGCGCCCTCGTGACCGGTTTTATCGCCCTCTTTCCGTTGGTCCTGACGGTGATCGTTCTGCGGATCATCTGGCGCCTCGTGCTGTCGCCGATCAGCGTGCCGCTGGGCAAGAAACTGACCGACCTGGTCGCGGGGCTGACACCGCTCGAGGAGTTCCCGGGCTGGGCGGATTGGATCGGGATCGCGGCCGCCCTGGTGTTCGCCGTCCTGGCCGTGTACCTGCTCGGCAAAGTGCTGACGACCTTCGTGGGACGCCGTCTGCTCTCACGAATAGACACCGGCATATCGAGTCTTCCGGTCATCGGGTCGATCTATCCGCACGCCAAGCAGATTTCCGGTTTCATTTTCGCCGAGGAAGACATGCAGTTTCAGCGAGTCGTGGCGATCGAATACCCGAGGCGTGGGTGCTACTCACTCGGGTTCGCCACCTCGGACGGGCTGCAAAAGGTGGCCAAACACACCGGATCGAAGCTCCTGGCCGTGTTCGTGCCAACCTCGCCGACACCGATCACCGGGTGGACGGTCATGGTGCCCGAAGAGGAGGTTATCTCCCTCGAGCTCACGGTTGACGAGGCCATTCGCTTCATCTTGTCGTGCGGCGTGCTGACTCCCAGCGCGCCCCACGGTCCGATGGGTCACGAGAGCTTCCTCGTCCACCCGCCCGGAGATCCGGTGAACGATGCGGGCTGAACGAGACCGGTCCGGGGAACTCAAAGCGTGGTTCGGCGCAACCTCGTGGAGGCTGCTGATCTTCGCCACCATTCCGGTCATCCGGAAGGTACAGGAATGGGTCGCCGCGCACGCTGGTTCGCAGGTCTTTGGATACGCCACAGTCACCGCCCTCATCGGAGGCGCTGGGCTCGCGGGTTTCCTGCTCCACCGAAGGTCCTCGCCTCTCGAATGGCAACGGGTCCTCTGGTTGGCGGCTGTGACCACGATCGCAATCTGGTGGGCCGGCCGCTTATGGTCACGGCCCGAAGAGGCTGTTCACCTCGTCGAATACGGTGTTCTCGCACTGTTCCTGGCTCATGCTCTCGGATTTCGAATACGGTCCTGGGTGGTTTACCCAGCTGCTGCGCTGCTGGGCGCCGCCGTCGGTTGTTTCGACGAGTTCGTGCAGTGGCTCACGCCTCGCCGGTATTTCGACTTTCGCGACATTTGGATCAATGCCGGCGCCTGCTCGTTGGCCGTCATCGCCCTCGCCAAGGGTCTACCGCCCCTGGTACCCCGGTCCGCACCCAGTCTCCGCGATCTTCGCCTGCTCACCCGGTTGGCGGCAGCCTTGGTCGCCCTGCTGACCCTCTTCCTGGCCGCGACCCCAGCCCGTATCGGCACGATCGATGCGTACCTGCCGTGGTCTGTTGTAGACCACGAGGACGTCATCGTTGAGTACGGCCACCGCCACGAGGTCCCGGGCATCGGTACCTTTTTCTCGCGCCTCACCCTGTCAGAACTCTCGGATCTCGACCTCAATATCGACTCCGAAATCATCGCGGACCTCGCCGCCCACCGCAAGCGATACGGCCAATTCCTGAGGACGCACAACCCCGGTCACACGCCGTTTGCCTATGAAGCGCGGGTGCATTTCTTCAGCCGTTCCCGCAACATCAATCTCGCCCACGAGAACAGCGATGACCCTGGTCTTTACCGGCGGCACATGAGCATCGCACAGGGAGAGGACCGGATCATCAGCTCGTTCTTTCCGGTGACCGAGAACCTCGCCGGGTACGAGCTGCCCAAGAAACGCCGGATCACGATGGAAGCCGCAGCGTTGCCCGATTTCAAATTCGAGAGCAAGGTCGCAGCCCACCTGATCACCCGGTTGAACGAGGGCCGCCTCCGAATACTGATGGTGGCCCTGATGCTGGCACTGATTGCAGCTAACCAGGCCCTCGGCCGGAGGGCCGTATCGTTTAACTCGAGTTCACGACCATGACAGCCCTCCAAACCCGCCGTCGCTTCCTCCAGCTGGGAGGCCTTTCCGCGGTTTCCTGCGCCCTTCCAGGCTGCGCCTCGTGGTCGGCACGGGGCGCCACAAGCCCGCTCAGGATTGTCTTTTTCACCGACATCCACGCCCGCACCGAGTGGCAGACCCCTCAGGCCCTCGAAATCGCCGCCCGGGCGATCAACCGTGAACATGCAGATCTCGTCTTGGCCGGCGGCGACCTGATCACCGACGGCTTCCAATCCTCAGCCCTAACTGTGGCGCCCCGCTGGCGGACCTATCTCGAGATGCATCATACGATCTCGCCACAGCCATACCCGGTCCTCGGCAACCACGACCTGGTGGCCGCACTCCCCGAAGACGGCAGCCGACCGAGTGACGATCCCAGGCGCCAGTTTCTCGAACATTTCAAGCTTGCCCGCACCTACCGGGCCTTCGATGCCGGCGGCGTGCATTTCATCCTTCTCGATTCGGTTGACATCACCGGCGGTGATCTCAAATACCGCGGCTTTATCGACAGCCAACAACTGGAGTGGCTCGATCACACCATTGCCCGGATTCCCCAGGGGGAACCAATCGTGGTGGCCTCACATTTGCCGTTGCTGACCGGCTTCTATCAGAGGACCATGGGGGCCGCCGCCGCAGCGCCTGCCAACAGGATCGTCACCAACAACCTCGAAGTGCTCGACCGTTTCTCCGAGCACAACCTGCTTCTGGTCCTCCAGGGCCATCTCCATGTTGACGAGTTGCTTCGGTGGCGTGGCACCACCTTTATCACCGGCGGCGCGGTGTGCGGCAAGTGGTGGCGGGGCGCCTGGCACGGAACCCGCAACGGCTACGGAGTCATTACACTGCGTGATGGCCGTGTTGATTGGCGATACGTCACCTACCCGTGGGAAGCTCGACGACCATAGGGGCGCGGGAAGCGGGTCGAAGATCCCGACAAAGGTTGGGCTAGAATGGCCTCGAGTCTCTGGGAGGTTTGTTTTGAGAGTCCGGTTGACAGAACAACGAACGTGGGTCAGACAAGGAGTTCTGGCTGTTCTCATCGCGTTCGCCACCCCTGTCGCGGCATTCGACACCTGCGCCGTCATCGACATCGATCGAGTGGGATTCGAACGGACCGAATTGGCCAAGAATGTCGACGGCGCCCGCTGGTGGGTCGAGATGGGCGGCGACCTGTTGCTGTGCGGGAGCCCGAATCTCATTGCTGAGGCACGCAACCTCGGTCACGACATCGACGAGATCTTCACCGATATCGACGCAGGCCGTATCAGGTTGATCCGCGGGGAGACGAACCGCCGAGAGTGGAACGACTTGGTCCAGTCACTCCTTCGCCATCGCCGGTTCGAGGTCATCCACCTTCGACAGACAGACGACCCGGAATTGGCCCTCTTCCTCCGTGATTCGAGAGCAGAACCGTTACCTCTGCCGGTGACCGTGATCCTGCAGGCCGACAACTCACCGCAGAAACGGGCACGTCAGTTTGGAGAATCGACCCAGGGTCTCGTCGACGAGGTTGACCAGGCCAGGTGGTTTGCAGACCTCGAAACACTGGCGTCATACAACCGCTATTCTTATGGCGACGGCATTTTCGACGCAGAGAATTGGATTGCCCAGCAACTGTCGGCCATGCCCGGCATGACCGTGACGACACCTGGTTTCTCGTTGGGAGGGCGTGAGGTTCACAATGTCGTTGGGACCCTCGTCGGAATCGCCCGACCAGACGAGTGGCACATTGTCGGCGGTCATTATGACTCGACCTCGGAGGACCCTCAGGCCGCCGCGCCCGGAGCGGAGGACAACGCTTCGGGGTGCGCCGGCGTCCTCGAGATGGCTCGGATCTTTGGCGCGAATCCGCCGCACG
>DAOWGJ010000188.1 GCA_030637505.1 Holophagae bacterium | reverse complement strand
GCTGCTCGCGGCATCGAGGGCTGAGAACGAGCAGGTGCAGGAGAAACGTCGCGTCGACACCCTTGTCCGGCTGTGCGCTCTCGAGCCCAAGGCCGTTGACACCCTGATCCAGGTGCGGACCGCAGCCCTGCAAAAGGCCTGCGATCACGTCGCCCTCAGTCAGGCAAGGGTCTTTTCCTCCTCCAGGGCGCGGCGTCGCTACGCCGCCCGAAGTCGAGCCGCATCCCGGCAGAACAACCTCCTGGAGCGGGCCAACGAGCTGAGGGCCATGAGACTGTTCCGCCACCTCGGCGACGACCAGTTGATCGCCCTGGCCCAGTTGATACGGACCCAGAATATTAAACACGCCGAGGTCATCTTCCGGGAAGGCCAGGCGGGACGAGACCTCTTCCTGATCCGCCGCGGAACTGTACACATCACCCGAAAAACCCCGGTCGGAACCCAGATCCTGACAACCCTGGGCCAGGGATCCCTCTTCGGCGAAGTCTCCTACCTCGACGATGGTGACCGGTCGGCAACCGCCTTCGGCGTCGGCTCCGGCACCCTGTTCGTCCTTCGAGCGTCCGAGTTGGAGGCGGCCGTAGCAACCAACAGAGATCTGGCGGTCAGCCTCCTGTGGAGCTTCTGGCACACCCTGTCCGACAAGGTCCGTGCCGCCAACTCCCAGATGAGCGAACTCTTCGACGCACCGGACCGACCGCTCGAGCCTGGCAGCCACGACACCGGCGAGCCGATCGAATTGGCTGAAGACGTCAAACTGGATATCCTCCGCGAACAGGGCCTTTCAGCCCAGGAAATGCGGCTGCTGGCGAAGTACAGCCAAGAGGAGCACTTCAACGCCAACAGCACAATTTTCGCCGAAGGGGAACGCGGCGACAGCCTGTACATCGTCGTAGAGGGCAGCGTCCGCATCTCCCGCATGGTGCCGGGCATGGGAGAAGAATGCCTGGCCATCCTCAAGCGCGGCGAGGTCTTCGGAGAGATGGCCCTGATCGACGACCAGCCCCGCTCCGCCGACGCCCGTGCCCACACCGACGGCTGCACCGTTTTCTCCATCAGCCGCACCCTTTTGGAGGAAGTGCTTTCGATGGACCCCGACGCCGCCGTCCAATTCCTGACCCTCCTGAGCAAACTGCTCTGCCGCAGACTCCGCGCCATGAACGAACGCCTGGTCGCATGGCGCATCATGGCGTGTCATGAGTGACACACCCTGCAGAGCTGTGGGAATTCCACAGGAGACCTGCGTGGGCAGAGAACTCCCGGCCGAACCGGGAGCTTTTTAGGTCCGGCTTCGTCGGGTCAGGAAGCTTTCGAGGTTTTCGATGATGAATCGGCGCTGCTCGACTTCGTCGATGAGGATGACGCCGAATCGGACGCCGACGGCGTCTTGGACTCTGAAGGCTCGCTCTTCATTCTCCCGGCCGTTCCGCCGGTTCCCTTGCCGTAATCGGTCACATACCACCCGCTGCCTTTGAACTGAAGGGCAGGCACACCCAATAACCGGCGCACGGCACCGCCGCACTCCGGACAGATTTTTGTCCGCTCGGCAGTTGTCTTTTGAATCCGTTCGAACCGGATGCTACAGACAAAACACTCATATTCATACAACGGCATCGGTTGATCTCTCCAGCCCTTATGGGTCGGTGTTCTTGACCTGAATTCGAATTCCGCTGGAACTGACCTCTTCCCTCTTGACCAGCTGCAGGAACATGAAGGCGTACATCATCCTCGCGTTGACTCCCGGATTCAGGGGACCTTTCTCGCAGAGGTCGAACAGGGTCATTTGCCCGTCGACAGCCTCCAGCATCGCCATTTCCGACGTCTCGAGGTGAAGTTTTTCCAAATGATCCGGTCGGGGCCGGCTCGAAAAAACCGTGCTGCGCCCCCCCAATTTACCCATCACCATCTTGGCGTCGGCGATATGCTTGCATCCCGAGAGAATGGCGCGAGGCGTGGGGACCTTGATCTTGTAGACCTCGTCCTCCCGAAACACCCCGACGTTGAATACGACCTCGCCCTCATCCCAGTTGAACAGGCCCCACAGAATATCCTGCACCTGCTCTCTGACCACGGCGCCCAGCTCTTCCTTACGCAGGAATCCCATCTGGATCAGGATGCTTCCGTGTCGCCGGCCCGGCGCCCGCGCGAGTTCTTCCGACGAAACCTGATGTTGCGCCTCGGTAATCCGCCCCTTGCCGACCAGATAGTCACCGAGTGACATCCCTCGATCCGACGAAGTCGCAAAGATAATGTCGCCATCGATGAAGTAGAGCTTCCGGGTCTCCTCGGCTCGAGTGAATTCCATCACACCAGGCACCCCATGCCGATGAATCGTCGCCAGCATTTCAGCCAGCACCGTCCGGCTCAAGTTCCCACGGTAAATGAAATCGTTGTCACCCATCACATCAACCCGATGGCCAGTCAGCCCCTCCCGAAAGTGCAAATGGCGGAAACGCAAGGGAATCGAACCCTCCGATCGACCCTCACCGAGCCGACCCAACGGATTTGAAGTCCGCGGAGACCACCAGGCCCCATGCGCTTCCGAACCGACGCATTCTAACAGATCCCGGGGTGAGGGATTCTTTGCGGCGATCTGCACCAGGTCCTTGGACTCCTGACGGCTGGAAAAAGCCTCGACGTACGGGGCGGTACGCCTGCGTTCTTTGCAGCCACCAGAGTCTCAAATCAGGCACATCTCATCCACCGGCATCCCTCACCCCGGGCATTCATTGACAATAGAATCTCCCTCTGCTAAAAATACCGTCCCCGTGGGGCCGTAGCTCAGTTGGGAGAGCGCCTGAATGGCATTCAGGAGGTCGACGGTTCGATCCCGTTCGGCTCCACCATGCAGATGACGAAATGCCCGCCGACCGGCGGGCTTCTTCGTCCCTGCTGAAGCCGGGCTTCGTTCCGGGCATCGTTCTCCACTTCGTTTTGAACTATGCCCTGGCAAGCCGGACCCCCCCCACCTACCTGGACCTACACAGACCTCCGCCCGCCAAACCTCGCTCATGGAATGAAACCCGGCCGGATGCGTAACAATAGGCATGAGCTACGCCATGCCGTTGCCACAAATTGCACCACCGTTGCCGCGAACCATCCGCCTCGCCCAATCGGGTGACGACCCGGCACGCGAGGAGCTTGCCGTATATTGCCGGAAGATCGCCTACATCTTTGCCCTTCAGGATTCCGGTGATTGCCAAGAAGCTCATGACCTCGCCCAGGATGCAGTACTGCGGTTTTTTGTCGCCCTCGACCGATTTCACACCGACCGTCCCGTCAAGCCGTGGCTGTTGACGATCACCCGCAACCTGATCCGTGACCGTGCCCGGCGGCGGAGGGCCCGGCGGATCGATGCCCTCTCACTGACCGACATCGTTGTTGAGCCGTGTGATCCCGTGCCCGGCCCCGAATCAATCGCCGCCCTTCATGAAATGCAACAACTTCTTTGGCGGTCGATGCAAGAACTCTCCACTTCTGATCGCGAGATCATCACCCTCCGCGAATACCTCGATTTGTCATATGAGGACATCGCCAACACCCTCGGAGTGCCCCGAGGTACCGTCATGTCTCGTCTCCACCGCGCCCGACGCCGACTGGGCGCCGTCATCGCCCGCCACAAAAAGCCCATGGCCGGGGAGGTACACGATGCCTGAAACTTGCCCTCGCGGCTTCGACGAAACTCTTTTGTCCGGCGCCATCGACCGCGAGTTGGTGCAAGCCGCCGCACAGAAGGTCAGGATTCACCTTGAAGACTGCGCGCATTGTCGCGCCTTGTACAAAGAGCTCACGGAGCTCAGGGAGGTCGCCATGAGTACCACGATCCACCAACCACCCGACGATCAGTGGCGTGAGGCGCCACGCGGCGGTGTCAGCAAAGCCGGCCGCATAGTGGGCTGGCTGCTCGCCGTTGCATGGCTGGTCATCATCACAGCGTTCGGTCTCTACCAGGGATGGCAGAACACAGACGGCGCATTCGAGAAATTCCTCGGCTTCGGAGGCCTCGGCGCCGTTGCATTGCTACTTGGTTCGGTGGCGTTGGATCGCTGGCGCACCGCGAAGACTGATCCGTACCGGGGGGTTGAGAAATGATCATCGTCACCGCAGAGTCAATAGCAGGCCACCGCATCGTTCGAACCCTCGGACTTGTTCGCGGCAACACCATCCGTGCTCGCCACGTCGGCAAGGACATCATGGCCGCCTTCCGCAACATCGTTGGTGGGGAGATTTCGGAGTACACCAAGATGATGGCCGAAAGCCGCGAACAGTCCCTCGATCGAATGATCAGCGAAGCGCGAGAACTCGGCGCCAACGCCGTGATCAGCACCCGCTTCACCACCTCAGTGGTGATGCAGGGCGCCGCCGAACTCCTGGTTACCGGCACCGCGGTGGTCATCGAGGAGGACTGACAGCCGATAGCTCCTCAATATCTCTCAAGATACCTCTCTAACTCCCAGTCGTGGATCTCTTTGATGTAGTCGGCCCACTCGCGCCTCTTGTTGAGGATGAAGTGGTCGAAAATGTGATCTCCCAGTGCCTCACGGAGGACCGAATCCTTCTCCAGGTAATCAACCGCTTCGTCCAATGACCCGGGAAGTTGCTTGATCTTGAGCCGTTTTTTCTCCCTCTCGCTCATCTCAAAGATGTTGCGATCCACTGGTGGGCCGCAGTCCATATCTTCCACAATCCCGTCGATGCCCGAGGCCAGCATGGCGGTCAAGGCCAGGTAGGGGTTGCACGAGGGATCGGGAATGCGCACTTCGCAGCGCGTACCGATGCCGCGGCGGGCGGGAACCCGGATCATTGGAGACCGGTTCTTTTCCGACCAGGCAACGTTGACCGGAGCCTCGTACCCGGGCACAAGCCGCTTGTAGGAGTTGACCAGGGGGTTGGTGATGGCAACGAAGGCCCGGGCGTGGTTCAGCAGGCCACCGATGTAGTTTCGGGCGAGGGCTGAAAGTTGCCACTCCCCGTCGGGGTCGAAGAAGACGTTGTTCCCGTCCTTGTCAAACAGGCTTTGGTGGGTATGCATGCCCGAGCCGTTGATTCCGGCCATCGGTTTGGGCATGAAGGTCGCGTGAAGGTCATGAAGGTGGGCCACTCGTTTGACAACGTCGCGGAAGGTGACGATTGCATCTGCGGTGGCGACGGCCTCGCCGTACTTGAAGTCGATCTCGTGCTGCCCCGGCGCGACTTCGTGGTGGGCGGCCTCGACCTCGAAGCCCATCGCCTCCAACACCAGAACGACATCTCGGCGGGCTTCCTCGCCCAGATCGACCGGGCCCAGGTCAAAGTAGCCTCCGGCATCATGGGTCAGCAGCAGGGGGTCGCCCTCCTCATCGCGGTGGAAGAGGAAGAACTCCGCTTCGGGGCCTACCATCAACTTATAGCCCATCGTCTCGGCCTGGGCCACGACCCGCTTGAGGGCCGACCGGGGACAGCCGATGAAGGATTTCCCGTCGGGTGTTTGCACATCACAAATCAGACGGCAGACCTTGCCGTGCCGGTCCTCCCAGGGGTAGATTTGGAAGGAGTCCAGATCGGGGGCAAGCAGCATGTCGGACTCCTCGATGCGGGTGAAACCCTCGATTGAGGATCCGTCGAACATCACCTCGCCACCGAGGGCCTTTGAGAATTGGCTCTCCGGGATTTCGACGTTCTTTGCAATCCCGTCGATATCCGTGAATTGCAGGCTCATGAAGTGGACGTTTTCCTCCGCAATGAGATTTAGAATTTCTTTGGGTGATTTTGACATTTTGTCCCCTTTTTTATCTTCACTTTGTAGAGATTATCTTAGATTTACGGTCTGTCAAGCTGGTTTTTGAGCGCTTTGTGCCTTTTCTTGCACTCAGAAACCCGTTGAGATATTCCGTCTTCACTCGTCGGGAATCTGATAGCCTGATCGATGATGGCATCCACACAGAGACAGTCGATTCACCATCGGACGGAGGAAGGTGGCTGGTGTCGTCGACCGAGCCGGGGTGAACTGGTGTCCGTCATGGTGATTCTGGTGATCGGTATCGTTTTTCGGGGTCTTTACCTGGGTGAACTCCATCGAATGCCGGAACTCATCTATCCACCAGTGGATGAAGGCTTTTCCCTCTACTGGGCTACGGGGCTGGCCACCGACGATTGGAGTCTGCCCCCCGACGCATGGGGGCGGGATCCGGGTATTCGGACGACCGCCTACATCCGACCTCCGGGTTATGCCTTCGTTTTGGCGGGAATCTTCCGCCTGGTCGACGGCAAGGCATTGGGGCTCCGTGCGGTTCAGATGGCGTTCGGGCTGGTCAGTGTCATCCTGGCGTGGTGGATCGGTCGGCGGCTCCTGGGGCCGGCGGTCGGTGTGGCTTGGGCGGCGCTGATGGTGCTCAATTGGCCTCTTCTCTACTTCCAGGGCGGTATCAACGGCGCCTGGCTATTGGTTCTGCTGTCTCTCGTGATGACGGCATTGCTTTTCCAACTGGCGCAGCGGCCGACGTGGCATTGGGCGGCCTCGGCGGGTGCGGTCCTGGGGCTGATGGCTTTGGTTCGTCCAAACGCCCTGGTCTTTGCACCGGTACTGATCGGATGGGGCTGGTGGGTGGTTCGACGACGAGGATCGAGGAACCGATTCTGGCCGATGACGGTTGCCGCGGCACTGGCTGGTGCGATCGTTCTGACGCCGACGACCCTTCGGAACTGGCGAGTGGAGGGGACATTCATCCCGGTCTCGGCCAACGGCGGCCTGACGCTTTTCCACGGCAACAACGATGAGGCCGCCGGGTTTTCGACCAGTAGCGTCGGCAGGCTCGGTGTTTTTAGTTCGCCGTGGGTCATTCCAGATATCATCGCCCGCTTGGAAATGGAGTTGGGCCGGGAGCTGGCCTTCGGTGAGGCTTCAAAGATCCTTGGTGGTCGTGCCTTGACGTGGATGGCCCACAATCCCGGCCGGGAGCTGGTCTTGATTGGGCGGCGGGCAGCCCTCTTCTGGGGGCCGGACGAGGTCGCCCACAATCACGTCGTCGGTGCGGATCGGATTCAGTCGCCGTTGTTGAAGTTGATGCCGATCGGTTTTCCCACTGCCCTGGGAGGGGCACTGGTGGGCCTCGTCGCTCTCATGGTCTGGTGGCGCCGGGATTCCGATACAAGCCTATTGAGGGCGGAGGGGACGCTGGAGACCCTGGTCGCCCTTGGCCTGTTCGTCCTGACGTGGTTCGTCTCGTTCTTGCCGTTCTTTGCTGCCTCCCTCTACCGGGTGTCCATCCTCCCATTTTTGCTCCTGGGGTCGGCGGTGGCGTTGGTCGAGGTTGGACGCAGTATTAAGAGCCGGCGCCGGGAGCTCTGGGGATGGTCAGGGGCATTCGTGGTGGCGATCAGCCTGACTCATATTCCTTTTGTCTCGGCGGATATCGGAATGGCCCGGTGGCACTACGACCGTGGCCTGGCGTGGGTTTACGAGGCTCAGCCGGAGCGAGCGGCCGAGAGCTTTCGCCGAGCATTGGCAGAGAACGCCCTTCACCAACCGGCTCACAACGGCCTCGGAAAGATCCTGTTGGAGGGTGGTGATATCCAGGGGGCGTTGTTCCACTTCTCCGAGGCCACGGCTCTCAGGCCACGGGATCCAATTGCAAGCTCAAATCACGCCCTGGTCCTGGCGACGATGGGCCGCTGGCTCGAAGCTGAGGAGGGATTTGTGAAAGCCCTGGAATGGGCGCCGACCAATGCCGACTGGTGGGCCAACGCCGGGATTTGCCGAGAGCGGCTTGGAGACCGCCGCGGCGCGGTCGACGCCTATGAGACGGCTCTGGCCCGCAGTCGCCACCATCGGTCGGCAGCAAACAACTTGGCGTGGCTGCTGGCGACCGCGCCGGAGCCTGATCTTCGGAATGGTCAGCGTGCCGTCATCCTGGCTGAGCAGGTCGTAGCCTCGGACGCTTCGCTGCCGACCCTGGACACCCTGGCGGCCGCCCTGGCCGAGGCGGGTCGTTTTGATGATGCTGTGGTGGTAGCGGATCGGGCCCTGGCCATACCGGATTCTGCCTCGGAGGGTCTTTCGGCCGAGGTCACGGCTCGGCGGGAATTGTATGCGACGGGGCGCCCCTATCGAGATCCGCCGGCCGCCTCGCAGGCCGAAGCCGAATACAATGTCGAGCCCAATATTGGAGGCGATGATGCAACCAAATCGTGATGATGCGTGGCAATTATTGACCGAGTTCACAACCAACCCAAGCCTGATCAAACACGGGCTCTCTGTCGAGGCGGCAATGCGGGCTTATGCCCGGCGCTTTGAACAGGACGAAGAGGCTTGGGGAATCGTTGGTCTGATCCACGATTTCGATTACGAGCAGAATCCGACCGAGGCAACCCACCTGCACGTCGGGCTTTCACTCCTCAGGGAGCGGGGTTGGCCCGAGGAATGGATTCTGGCGGTCGGGTCCCATGCGGATTACATGGGCATCCCACGCGACACTCTCCTGCGTAAGACACTATTTGCCATCGATGAGTTGACCGGTTTCTTGACGGCTTGCGCCCTGGTACGTCCAGACAAAAGCATCGCCGAGGTCAAGGTCAAATCGGTCAAGAAGAAGCTCAGGGACAAGGCCTTCGCTCGGGCGGTCAATCGGGGCGATGTCTACTCCGGGGCCGAGGCTCTGGGGATCGATCTGGGTGAACACATAGAGTTCGTCAGGGACGCGATGGCAACGATCTCTGAGGATCTGGGACTGCCATAGGTATTACAATGGGTCGGATGGAGACGCCAACGATCAAAAGCGACCGATTCTCCCGGGTACTTCAGTCTGGGTTGGTCAGGGCACGCTTTCTCAGGAAAATTGAGCTTGAAGGCCAATGGCGCCGGACCCTGCCGGATCTGACTCGGCTGCCTGAGCCGTTTCCGATTTTCAACGCCGATGAGGACGCCGTCGTGGTGTCGGGCTATCCAGTCTACAAATCGGAGGGGATGCTCCGTTTACGGTCCCAATTGGAACGACAGATCGGACGGGAGTTGGAGTACCTGCAACTCGAGAGGCCGGACCCGGACGATCGCCGAAAGGTCGTGGCGGGCCGCGAGAGGGTCGTGGATTCCGTGGAGAAAGCCTTTCTCAACACTATGCTCAACGACTACGGACGGTCGTTAGTCGATATCTTTTTGATGTCGTTGTCGACCGATATTCAGAAGCTTCTGTCGGCGGTTCCGCGGTACTTGAAGAAAACGCCCAGTCACCTCGACAGCGACGACACGGTGCGACAGCTGGCATCGATGTTCGGTGGATTGATGCTGAAAGCCTCCGCGCGGGCGGGTGATCGGGTCCGCAAAATGTCCGATGTGCCGGTGCGCGGAGAGAGTTCTCCCCTTTTCGATCTGATGTGCCGAGATCCCCTGTTGCTGGTTGAAGAGAGCGTACCGTCGAACTCGGATCGGCTGGCGTTCCTGCTCCCCAGCCGGTCTCACGGCGATACCGGCGCCCTGCTGGCCTTGAGCCGTAATGTCGGAATCCGGTTCGGAGAAATTCTGCAACGCCATCCCGAGTGGCGGGGCATCGTTCGGCACACTTGCGGCGCCGATTTCAATCCAATGGGTGCTGACGCCGCTCTGGAACCCCTGTTTTTGGACTTGGCCGGCGAGGTTGGATTGAGTTTGGACCTCGGTCTCGACTCCGAATCCATTTCCAAGCTCCGGGAATTGGGGGTGAGGTTGAAGGGGTTGGAGCTGGTAGCTGCCTTGAGGAAGGGAATTCTGGCGGTTAATCGTGGCGCCGAGGGCGGGTGGGAGATGAAGGTCGGTGGACGGCGGACCACCATTGCCGCATCGACCAGGCCGTTCGACTTTGCGGCTCACGGCGTTGTCGATTCTGCTGTCTTCCGTTTCGGTTTGATATATGACCTGACCAACTTCACAGCCGTGCTCGAAGAGGTCCGCCGGGCCGGCCGAGCTGCTGAAGAAAAGGCCCTCCAGTTCATGTATGTCTTTCAAAGCCGGACCGAGGAAATTCAGGCATCCAGGCGATTGACGTTTGAGAAATTCATGGGGGACGGCGCGTTCCTCTCCGCTCGCCGGGCGGTCAGGACTCTGGCCGCCGCCTGTGAGATCCAGCAGACGTATGATCGCCTGCGTCAGGAGGGTTTTCCGTTCGACAAGGGGTTGAGGATTGCTGTCAACGCCGCCGAATACCGGCTCTTGCCGATGCGGGGCGACGATGCCGGTCGGCCAACCTATGAGTTCTTCGGACACGGCATCGTCGAATTGGCACGCCTGACGACGGGCAAGAGCACGCGTGAAGTGGCCCAGGTGGCAGAACTCCTGATTCACGCGGGGTATGAGCCCGGCCATGTCGACGAGTTCCTTCGGCCTCTGATTGAGGCCAGAGTCAAGAAAACCGCTCGAGCCCGCCGGCGCTATGCGGTGACGCTGGATGCTCACGGTGAGTTGATCAACGAAGGGATAGTCGTAACAGTTGCTTTCGTCCAGGCTCTGGGCCGGGAGTTGGGGTCGTGTCCCCTCTGGGAAGGTGAAGCGGACGGACTCCGGTGGCTGGTTCTCAATATCGACCCTGCCGGTCGAGCCATGGCGCCGGTCGGCCTGCGTTTCTTGGGTGTTGCCCGCCTGAAAGGGCTCGAACCCATCGAATTGGTCGAGGCCCTTCCCTGGCCTCGGGAGGGAACGCCACCACGGCGCCTTGACAAAAGCCTCGACCTGGTCGATGCCCTACGCCGGCTGTGTGGATCTGGATCTCTGAATTCCGACGGAGAGGAAGCGTCTGAGGCGCTGCCGATTTCGGAAAACTTGGTGGTCGTCCGTTTCACCGAGTCCACGGGGATGCGGCGGTGGATTCTCGGTGAATACCGGGCATCCGACGACGTCCTCATCCATGCCCTTCACGTGCCTCTCGTAGTACCTGCCGAAGCAGGCCCGCTCGAGATGTGGCTCTTTCGGTCTCGCTTCGACCTGGCCGGCATGTACGAGGTTCTCAGGAGGGATTCTCCGGGGGTCGCCCGGCCGATGTTCCAAATGCGGGAGCAGCCGGACTTTCACGCGTGGTTCCTGGCCGCCCCTCACCGATCACCGTGATCTCCAATAAACACAATTGAACCGCGAAGACCGCAAAGAGCGCGCAAAGAAGAGAATAGCCACAAAAAGGCACAAAGATGCATGAAGAAAAAACAAAGCTGACGGTGAAAACCGTTAGCAGAATCCAATTGAAGAAGTCAGGCGTTTCTTCTTCTTTTTGTGCCTTTTCGTGCCTCTTTGTGGCCGCTCTTCTTGTGGCTTATTGCAGGACGCTGAACTGTCAGCTCCCCATCACTCGATCTCCTCCAGCAACTGACAGTAGCTGCGATACCGGCCCCGATTGATCAGGCCGTCCTCCACGGCGTTTCGCACGCCGCACTTCGGTTCATGAACGTGGCTGCAGTTCGAAAAATGGCAATTCCCCAGTTTGTCTCTGATCTCCGGAAAGGCACTCTGAAGCTCCTCTGAATTGATGTCCCAGAGGCCGAATTCCTTGAGGCCAGGGGTGTCGACGACGAATCCTCCAAAGGGAAGGGGCATCAACTCGGCCATGGTCGTCGTATGCCGGCCCTTTCCGGTTGCCTCGGACAGGCCGCCGACCCGAAGTTTAAACCCCGGGTAAACTGCGTTCAGCAGCGAACTCTTGCCGGCCCCTGATGGCCCGCAGAACAGGGTCGTTCGATCTGGAAGCAGCCGTTTGACCTGGCCCAGACCCCAGGCAGAACGAGCCGAGACCTGAAGGACCGTGAAGCCGAGGGGCCTGTAGATCTCTGCCCATGCTTTGGACTTGCCTTCCCCTTGGTCAATCTTGTTGAAGATGATCACAGGGATGATGTCTGCCCGGTGACATGCAACCAGAAATCGATCCAGGAGCCCCTGTCTGGGTTCCGGAGTCTTGGTGGCAAAGACCAGGAGCGCCTGGTCGACGTTTGCGGCCAGAACCTGGGGCTTCGGAGAGGCAACGGCCCTCCGAGTCAGACAGGAGATCCGTTTCCGGACCGCCACAATCACGCCCTCGGATTCTGAACAGTCGACCGAAACCCGATCCCCGACGACGATCTTGGAGGCTTCAGGCGCCCCATCCTCCCACGCCAGACTCCTCCTCGCGGTGACCAAGAGTGTCCGGTTATCGACCTGCACCCGAATCAGGCCGCCATGCCTGGCGATGACTGTACCTTCGATAGTCTCCATATCCCACGAGTATACAGAGGTTTGGTAAACCGAGGTTCAGCCGCCTTGGCGTTCGAACCGTGGTGGCCGTGAGATCAACTCGTCGATCGCTCTGCAAAAGCGGGCGAATTCCGGATAGTTTTCAGGCATCACGGTGACTGCGGGAATTTCGAGAACCAGGGTGGAACTCCGACGCCCTCCGATGGTCTCGACGGTCTCGTCTACATGACCCCAGGAGGTCGAAAGCCGTCGGGCCGGCCGCCGGTGCGCCGCCCATCCGGGAGGTGGCTGGATCGTAACCTCTTCCCTGCGAAGGATTGGCAGCTGAAGGATCAGCGGCTGCCGCCGTTCGGACAGAGACGCCAGAACCGGCGCGAACGGTGATGCGGTGTTGAACCCACGGCATTCCATCGTGTCGCCCTGAACACCGCAAGCGTCCGGGAGGTTCATGAGGAAACGAATTTCCAGACGCTCATCGTGGTGGTTGACTTCTCCCCGTACGTTCTCCGCCCCCGGAAACAGGCCTGACGCCAGACGGCCGAAGACCGTGTTGATCCGATCGGGGGGGACTGAGCGCAGGTTTTCGGCAAACCTTGTCGCCTGGGCGTCCCGAAGCCACATCGTGAAAATGACCTCCGCGGCCCCGTCGGTGTCGATTACGGCCTCGAGCGTCGTGTGTTCCTCCAGGTGTCGATTGGGGAAGGTCGGGAGGTCCGAGAGGAGAAATACGTCGGCGCCGGGATCGGTCAGAGGCAGCATCAGGGCATCACTGCCCTGTAGGATCGGCGAGAGGTGATTGACGCCCGAGGTCTCCTCGTGGAGGTCGACCCATATTTCGGTTGACCCCCGGCGGACGCGGAGAATGGGCAGCATGAAGGCGTCGGCCGAAGGGACCTCCAGGTGCGTGCCGGCGAAGGGAGCGGGCCGGGACAGGCCCAGGTCAACCTCCCAATCCGCACTGAGCAGCAAGGCAGCCAAGACACCGAGCCGATTGCCCTGGCCTCTCGAGAGAGCGGCCCCTGCGGATACGTTGAGGTCCAGAGGGCTGCTCCCGGCCTCGACCGACTCGAGAAGAGCCGAGACCAATGATCGTAGCTGGTCGCCCGGTGTTTCGCCCCTCAGGTGTTGCTCGGCAAAGAGCCGAAGCTCTCTGGTTGGACGAAGAACCGGGATCAGGCGATTGAGCAGTCCGTCTCCGACCGTCCCCCAGTCGGTTCCAAACCCATAGGTCACCCAGGGCAGGAGTTCCAGGATTGGCGGGCCGAAGGGTTCATCGGGGGTGGCGGGGACATCCTTGGCCCGCCACCGGCGGCTTGTGAGACCTCCATGGGAACCGGTGGTTGTCTCGAGCCCGGTGAAGAGGCCGTCAACGGCCAAGTCGATTTCCGGGGGGTGGAGCAGGATGTACTCAGACAAGCCGAAAGCCCTGTCGGAGTCGGCGAACCGGTAGACGTAAGGTGACAAATGCCCCGGCATATTGGGGGAAATTGCCGAGACTGCGGCGACGTACTCCTCTTCGACGATGTCCCCGGCCTCAACTTCGCCCAGGCTGATCCCCCTGGAGGTTGGTGTGATCTCGGCCGGGACGACCTTCCGGCCGTCGGGCTTGATGATAGCGAGAGTGATCCGGACCGCGTTCGGCATTTGTTCCAGGGCGGAGGCCTGGCGAGCACCGGCGGGGGTCAATGCCTTGCTGAGGCCGTGATAATAGTAGAGACTCGAGCCGTCGGGGAAGATCCTTTCAACTGCCTGATCCAGGAGGAGGACGGCATCGACGCCCTCTTCCGAAACTGAACTGGATCGGACAATGTCCGCAGCGTCCACGTGGAAAGCTGCCCAGAAAGGTTCGATCGCACCCTGTCGCCAAGCCAGGGTCATCAGATCCAAATCGGTCGGGTGTCGGGCCAGCGCTTGTGCGATGGAGGGACCCATGTCGGCGTGAGCCGCCATGGGCTGGGAATCGTCGCGGTCGGCCGATCCCAGAGCAAGGCTGAGGTCAAGGCCACTGAGAGGGGGTAGCACGCCCCAGGTGTCGAGGGCCTGATCCAGAGCCTCGCGGGCTTCGTCGTGGCGTTCCGATCGCAGGAGTAATCGGATGTGATCGGCGTCGAGGTCAGGGTCTCGAACGCGGCGCCGCAGCCTGTCGATCAGATCAATGGCCGTTTCGGTCGAACAACCCTCGGCGAGTTGGGCGATATTGTCCCGTCGCAGAGGGCCCTGGACGGCCAGCGATCGGAGAACGTGCCGATACCCGGTCCAATGTTCCATGCCTTCGAGAACCCGCAGGCGCAAGCGCTCAACACTTTCCGTCGGCCCCAACGCCCTCTCCAGGGCCTCCAGGGCCTCAGCGGCCTCTTGAGGCCATCCCCGGTGGACGGCCTGCGTGATGCGGAGGCGGAGTACCCGGACATCCGAGGGGTTGTCTTCGATCAGTTCTTCCTGAAGACGTTGGATGTCTTCGATTCGATTCTGTCGGGTCGCCAACAGCCGATCGACCAACGGAGCGATCGGCAACTCCCGGCATCGGTGAAGGAAATCGGCCGCGCGCCGGGTAACAACCTCAGTGGCCTCTCCGGTTGGTTCGAGCAGAGAGAAAGTTGCGGCGGCCAGGTTGACCATCGGTTCGTCGGGAGCTGCGGCAAGCGCCCGATCGAGCAGTGTTTTTTGGAGCGGGGTATCGCTGCGCATTCGAGCGATTTCAACCGCACGCAGTAGCTCTGCGGGGCCGTCGCCGTCCGGAGCATCGACGTTCGGCGTCGGAGGGGTTGTCCGCGTCACGGTTGACGGCGCCCATCTCTGTATCTGTTCCCTCGGGTCGGTGGGGGGCAGGATGACGGGCCCGGACTCATCGTCGAACAGGCTCAGTCTTACCGAGGCCAGAGCCTGGGGCGCCATTGCGGCCCGAAATCGGTGCCGTCCCGCGGCTAAATGCACTCGGTACCAGCTCACCCCGGGGTCGTCGATGCCCGCGAAACGAATCTCGTCGACTCTGATGCCGTCCACATCGAGGTTGAGATCACCCTGGGCCTCAACGACCAGGTAAGCATCGATGGTATCCGGCGCATCGATCGTCCAGGCCGCCAGGACGACACCCCCGAGACGAAGGGATGGCGGGACCGAAATCCTCCCATCCTCGGATGCGATTCGAACGCGGTAGTGCGTTCCCGGTCCATTCCACGGAGTGCCCAGGGGAGGGAGTTCCGTGTCGGGAGGAACGACGTCGCGCTCCAGGCCCAGGCGCCCGAATGTACCCCACGGGCCCGACAGTTCGGCGTCGGCAAAAACTCCGGCCGGGGCCATCGCGACAAGTTCACTTTCGATCAATCCCAGGATGAAGGCCAGTTCGGGGTTGATCGGGGGCGTGACGACCTCGAGAATCTCTGCAGGGTCGGGGAGGCTGTCCAGACTCCCCAACCACCAGGCGCCCACTGCGACAGCCTCCGCGCTCCGGCCGTCACCCTCGATGACCTTCAAGGCTTCTGTCCGTGCCCGCCCCAAATCCATCTGAGCATCGGCCTGACGGACGTCCCACCACGTGGCGCCGTCGCCGACACCGGCCGCCGCAAGGATCACGAGTACCGGCATGAGCCGCCGTACGATCATGGAATCTCCAGGGGCCGCTCGAGAGCTCGCCGGCTCTTGCCGAGGAAGGTGCGGAGGTCGAGGACATCCTCAGGGGCGACCACTCCGGGAACCAAGTGGAACCGGCCGGTGACTTTATAGCCGTCCGAGTGGCGTTCGACCTCGATGATCAGTTCTCCGAAGGCCGTTCGAAGGGCCACCGGGTCGGGGAGAACCGGGGGTGCGGGTCCAGGCCGGAGGTCGATGGTCCATTCGAGGTCGGGCCGTACGGGGACAACGATAGGGGTCGAACGGAGATCCGACGGCATCAGCTCGGTATCCAGGTCGAAAGCGCCGGGATAGGTCTTCAACCCACCTCCGGAGAATAGGGCCGAACGTTCGACCGTAGCCCGGACTTCAATGGTGGCGGCCTGTCGGCCGGGCTTGAGGTCGAGGTCAGGTTCACCGATGACCTGGGCGCCGGGAAACTGGCTCTGGATCCACCGGGAGAAGAGGAGTGGGTTCTGACTGCCGCCGAAGCGACCCCGGCGCATCGTTGCTGCTTCACCGGTGTCCGAGGTCTTGATGGTGAGGTCGAAGGCCCCGGCCTCGGTTCGGGTCAGAGTGTAGGTGTAGTTGAATTGTCCAGCCCCGGGCGCGGGGGTGGTCATGGGCCGGCTCTTCGGGCCGTCAACCACCAGAACCCAGGCGTTCTGGTCCGGGCCCGGGGGTGGGAATGCGTTGTGTCCTGCGGCCGTGCCGTCCAGCCACAGATCGTCTTGGGGAAGGTAGGCAATGGCGTGGTTGAAGTCCTCGAGCAGGGCCATTTTCGCCGCGACGGGACCTAAGCCTGAGGTCCGGACCATCACCATGCGCGCGGGGATGTCGATTGACGAAAAGAGGGCGACCAGCAGACCGGCCGTGTCCTTGCAGTCACCCATGCGGTGGGTCAGAACCCAGTCAGCGGAAAAGGGTCGATACTTATGTTCCCCGAACTCCAGGCCGACATAGCGGATTTCGTTGGTGACGAAGGCGTAGATACGTGCGATTTTCTCTCCGCGGTTCGTGACACCCCCGATGAGCCGGTCGGCAAGATCTTCGACCTGCCGGGAGGCCCGAATCCGGGTCGCGACGTGCCGGCCGTACCAGTCGGCGAGGTCGCCCCAGTCCGGGTGATTGGAATAGACCAGATGGGGACGGATGATGAGTTCGGGTCCCGGAGGCGCGTCCTGAGCCAAACCGGCCAAGTTGTTGAAGATCCACCTGAGACGGGTGGTGCCGTCCACTTCTTCCGTGATCTCCGGAAGGCCCTCGAGGTGGGCCAGCTCCCAGGCGGGCATCTGGTCTCCAGGTCCCGAGAGTTCAATCTCTGCCCGGAGCGTCGGGGCCGAGTGACCCAGACGAATAATTCCGCCTTCGTAAGCTCCGGTTTCGTTGGCTTCGGCCGTTTCAGTGACCACGGTACTGATCTCTACGAGGTCGCCATCCCTGAGTTCGTCGAACGAGAAGACCCGGAGGCGCGTGTCGTAGAAAATATTGAGTTCGGGCTCGGAAAGCCGGGGCGAATCCTGACGTCGTGCGCTGACTTCGCTACTGTTCCTCCGGAGGATGCGAGCCTTCAACACCTGAATTCGATGGGTTTCCGGAACGTAGGGTATGTAGTGCTTCTTGAGCGACTGGGATGCCTCGGCGTTCCGTACCAGGTAGGCTTGCTGTACCGTCTCTTCTGTCAGGTTTCCCGGCAGGAATCGAATGGCCGTGTGGTCCAGCAGGACGACGTTTGGACCCTCGAGATGGGCGACCTGTTCGGCCAATTTCCACAGTTCCTCGGGGTCGAGGATCGGGTGCGTGTCCTCGGGTTTCTCTCCCAAAAGCGTCAGCAGGTGTTTTGCCCTTCGGCTCTGGGGCCGATCCTCGAGGACTCGACGGGCGGCCCGGGTGGCGGCATCGTCGTCTCCAAGCCGGTGCTGGAGGTGGGCATGTTCCATCAGGAGGTCAACATGATTGGGACATCGGGCCAAACCTGTGGAAATCACCGAAGATGCAGCATCGAGGTGATCTTCGGACGCGCGGAGACGTGCCAGGCGCACTCGCAGGCTGGGCTGGTTGGGGTCTCGGGCCAACTGGGAGGCCAACAGCCGCTCCAGACGGTTCCCGTCGCCGCACCGTGCCCCTTGTTCGAGCTGGAGTTCTTCCACCCTGGCCAGACCCGGGGCCAGTTCCGACAGCTGGTCCAACACTCGATCCAAGAGATCCCACCGTCCAAACTGGGCCGACCAGTCGGCCAGGATACCGAGGACGTCCAGGCATTCGGGCGCCGTTTCCACCAGCCGGATGAGATCATCCAGGATGACTGGACCCCAGCGCTCCACATCGAGACTGAGGGCCGCGGCCTCAACGGCAGGGCTCTGGAGGTGGTCCTCCAAGAGGCTCTCCGCTTCAAAGAAAAGGCCTCGGTTCTGGTACCACCGAGCCAGTTCGGTTCGAGCCGGGAAGGCCGGAGCGCCCTGGGCAACAGCTTCCACCAAGAGATCCCTTTCGGCAGAGGCCTCGGAACTGACCATCCACTCGAACAACCGGGCTTGTACGGGGTCTTCCTGGCGAGCCTCCCTGCAGGCCTTTCTGGCCGAACCGGATCCGTTGGGTTCGGAACTTCGTTCGACCAGGAGGGAGGCCAGGGCCATGTGAGCCCCGGGCCTGTTTGCGGCGACGGCGGCTCGGATTTCACCCTCCATGGTTCTGATCTCGGGCGGGTGGCGGTCGACCGGTTGGATGGTTGAGGGCGATTGATCGATCTCCCTTACCCCGGCGAGGGGGGATCCGTCAGGCGCCGTCAGCCGGACCCTCAGCCACCAGTCCGAGGACTCCGATGCGATAGCAACGATCAGCGTATTGGGTCCGGCCTGCAACCAGGCGCCGATTGCGACCTGGTCCTCAGCGGCTCTTAAGGGATAGTCGGTCGTCAGCAGTCTTTCTCCGTTGAGCCAGACCCGGGCGACTTGTGCCGCCCCGAGACGGACGGCGACCGGTGATTCCGTGTCACTTTCAACCGTTGTTGCCAGGAAGAGCATCTGACGGCGTGCCGGCCACGCCAGTCCTTGTACCTGGACCCAGCCCAGGGGGTCCGTGCCCGGTGTCGGACGCCATCGGGTATCGGCCGAAGGGTGGACTGCCTGGTCGGAGAAATCCCCCAGTTCTTCGATCGAACGGCTTTGCGAGGACCACCACCGGGTCAGGCCCCCGCTGGTGGCAAACAGCTGGGCCGCGGCTGCAGGACGACCCTGGTCGATGGAGAGGTCCGCACGGAGGAGGCGGACCTCGTCGGCCATCAGGGGATCCATCGGATGTGCCGAGGCCAGCCGATCCAGAAGATGGGTTGCTGTCGACCAGCGAGTCAGGGCGTACCGGTACTCAAGGGCCAAAAAGACTTGGGGATAATCGGTCGGAGTCAAGCCGTCCTTCAGAGCCGTGGTGACCTGGAGTGAGGCCCAGGTGTCGATCGAGTCGGTTTTCTCGGCCGCCTCGGGCTCCAGCGCCAGACCGAGCATCAAGGCACACAAGAGCAACGCTCTCAGGAAAAGCCCTCGGACTGTCAAAACCCTGGGCCATCTGGGTCTCCCGTGCCTCATCGAGGGAGTATGGCACAACGTCTCGGCTACAATATGTCGACCAAGGAGGTTTCATGCTGCACGCCGTCATCATGGCGGGAGGTTCGGGGACCAGGTTCTGGCCCGCGTCCAGAAAAGACCGCCCCAAACAGTTCCTGCAATTGGCCGCCGACCGACCTCTCCTGAGGTTGACATACGAGAGGTTGACGCCCATGGTTCCACCCGAGCGAATCTGGGTGGTGACTGCCTTGGCGACGGTTGCGCTCACACGGGAGATCTTGCCCGAGCTTCCGCCGGACAACGTCCTGGGGGAGCCGATGGGCCGGGACACAGCGGCATGCGTTGGTTTCGCTGCCGAGGTGCTCAGCGGCAGTGACCCGGAAGCCGTCTGTCTGGTGCTTTCCGCGGACCATGTTATCGGGGACGAGGATCAGTTCAGACTGGCGATGGGCGCCGGTGTCCGCCAGGTTGAAGAGAACGGCGGCCTGTTGACATTCGGGCTGACGCCAACCGGTCCCGAAACGGGTTTCGGCTACCTCCAAGTCGGCGATGCCTGCCGAACGATAGACGGATACCAGGTTCATACCTTGAGTCGTTTTGTCGAAAAGCCGGATTCCGTTACGGCTCAAGGTTACCTCGATCAGGGGGATTTCCTCTGGAACTCCGGGATGTTCGCCTGGAAGGCTGAGGACCTTCTGGCCGAGATTGACCGTCAACTTCCGTTGCTGGGCCAGGGTCTGCGTCGCATCGGCGACGCCCAGGGCACGGAGGACCACGCGGCGGTCCTGGCCGAGGTCTATCCGCATCTGCCAAGGGTCTCAGTCGATTTCGGAATCATGGAGGGCGCAGCGGTGCGCTGGACCGTACCGGTCTCATTCCCATGGTCGGACGTCGGCTCGTGGCCGGCGCTGCGAGAGGTGCTCCCTGCAGACGACGCCGGTAACGTCAGTCGAGGCCGAACCATCGTCCTCGATGCGGGTCGCAACGTCATTGTCAGTGAAGGCCCCGTCGTGTCGCTGATCGGCGTCGAAGACCTGGTCATCGTGGCGACGCCCGATGCTGTCATGGTCGTTCCCGTCGATCAGGCGCAGAAGGTGAAGGCCGTTGTGGAGGAACTCAGAAAACGGGGCTGGGACGACGTCCTGTAGGGGCACGGCGTGCCGTGCCCGTATGACCCCGGCGAGCGCTCCCTCTCCGACGGCGTTCAAACTCGAGAGCGCCCCCTACCTTCGACGGGACGTGCCATCCTTTGCATTGTCCCCAAGGTAACCTTCAAGTATTCAAATAGTTGCGGACAATGCATAGGGTGGCAATCCACGGGGAGCAAGCAGCGATCGAGTCTCGGCTGACGCCGTAGGCCGTCGAGGTCATTTTCCGGAGGGGCGGGCCCCCATCCAGCCCGAGAAATGTTGCCCCTCAGGGAAATGACCGAGCGGG
>DAOWGJ010000328.1 GCA_030637505.1 Holophagae bacterium | reverse complement strand
GGCGATCTCGGGGTAGACCAGGAGCCCGAGTTCGTCGCAGGCGTCGAGGAATGCCGGGTGTTGTGGGTAGTGGGAAAGGCGCACGAAATTGCAGCCGAGATCCTTGAGATATTCCGAGTCCCGGCGCTGGACCTCCGGAGGGATGGCGGCGCCGAGCCCGGGGATCGACTCGTGGCGGTTGGCGCCGTTCAGTTCGGTGTGTGTGCCGTTGAGAAAGAAACCCTGCCCCGATCGGAATTCGGCCTCGGCAAAACCGAAAGGCAGGTGCAGGGCGTCCAGAGTTCGTTCTCCGTCTGAGAGTGTGATTTCGGCTCGATAGAGGTTCGGATCGTCCGGGGACCAAAGTCTGGGCGCCTCGAGAAGGAGTTCGGTGTTTGCTGCCCGGGAAGGGCCTGGCGCTGACCGGGCCACGAGGCCGCCTGACCCGTCGAAGATCTCTATCTGAATCTTATAACCGGAGTGTCCATGGTGGAGCACGACCGATCCTTGACCCGCCGCGTCGATCACGGGGTGAATTGTGACCACCTCAAGGTCGAAGGCCGTCGTAGGTCGTTGCTCGAGCCAAACCCTGCCGACCAGGCCGCCGTAGAGAAGGAAATCAGGCGCATGAAATCCCGGCAGGACATTGCGGCGAATGCGGTTGTCCAGTCGGATGGCCAAGGATTTTTCGCCGGGTTGCAAGGGGCCGAGGGGCACGTCAAGGCCAAGGTACTGTCCGTCGGCCCGGGCGATTCGCCGGCCGTCCAGCCAGATTTCCGTGAGGCCGTAATATCCCTCGCTCCGAAGATACCAAATGCCCGGCGACGAACTCTCCGGAACTTGGAACGTTCTTCGGTAGGCGCCAAACCCACTGTAGGAGTATTTCCCCATCTGGAAGGTGTCTTTTCGATTCCAGCAGTGGGGGAGGGAGACCAACTCGCCGTCGCCTTCAAGACCGGCCAACCACCGCCGTCCGACCTTCCCGAGGCGGAAGGTCCAATTGCTGCTGAGGTCCAGAGTTGTTCGCAGGGGTGTTCGGATCATGGCCACAGCTTACACCTTGGAATTGCAGAACTCAGAAGATAGCCACACAAAGGAAGAAAAATGTAGGGTGGGCCTTGGCCCACCACCGGAGGCGCCCATTGGTGGGCCAAGGCCCACCCTACGGCTGCCAAAGCATGCCGAGGGCTTTGCAGGCACTAGCTGAGAGCTGATAGCTGACGGCTGACAGCTCCTAAAGCAGGGTCTTGATCTGTTCCTCGATCTCTTTCTCGTCACCCTCTTCGAATCCCAGATGGAAGTACATGACCCGGCCTTCGCGGTCGATCAGGTATGACGTCGGGAACGACTGTACGTTGAAAACATTGAAGACGACGCCGTCCTCCTCATGGTCCTCGAGCAGGGTGTAGCTCAAGCCCTTCTTCTCGATGAAGGCGGTCGCCCTTTCGGTGTCGTGGGTCGCCTCGACGGCGACGATTTCAAGGCCCTGGGAATTGTACTTTTCAAAGAGGGTCTGCAGGTGTGGCAACTCCACACGGCAGCCGCCTCACGTGGGAAACCAGAAGGAGAGAAAGACCACTTTGCCCCGTGTGTCGCCGAGTCGGTTGAGGGCGCCCTGGTAGTCGGGCAGTTCGAAATCATCGATGACCATGGCCAGGTCCTGCCTTGCGGACCACAAAAAGTCTTCAAACCCGGCCTCGTCTTCGTGGACGGCGATGTAGGCTTCGCGGTAGGCCTCAAAAGCCTCATCATTGTCTCCCAAGACCGCGGTCGGTCCCAAGAGCTCCAGTGCCCGTTCGGCATCGCCCTGGGCCAGGGATGTGCGGCCCCAGAACGCGAAGAGTTCGGTCGAGGGAACGCCGAGGTAATTCGTTTGGCTCAGGGGCGCCGCTGCCTCGAAGACCTCGAGGGCTTCCGTCTTCCGGTCGAGATGAGCCAGGGCCCAGCCCCGGTTGGTCGCAGCCATCACTGAACGGTTGTCGGCCTTGGCGGCCAGTTCGGCATCCGTGAGGTCGTTGTCGGGATAATCCGACCGGAAAGCCTCGGCAGTTGCCAGCGTCGAGGCCGCTGCGGCCTGCGTTTCGGCCAGGGACCACAATTGATGCCCGGCTGCCATCTCCCCGACCTCGAGGTGTTCCGAGAAGGTCAGGGCGCGATGAACTTCCAACTCAGTGACGATGGCTTCAAGGTCCTTTGTCCGGCCGATCTCGTGGGCCAGAGGGAACTGGGCCATCTGAACCTGAAACCGCGTTTCGGGGTCATCGACTTCGGCCAGGATCTGGTCCAGCACCGTCACGGCGCCTCCCGGGTCTTCCATCGCCTCGCCGCGGTAGTAGGCAACTGCTCCGGCCAGTGAGCCGGTGTGTTCGCTCTTCGGGAAGCTCTTGAGGAATTCCTCGCACAGTGCGGTCTTCTCTTCGGGTGTTTCAACTTCCCGGATCGCGTCCCTGAAATTACCGTAGGCGTCTTCTTCCGATTGCAGGGGTTCCGCTCCGCAGCCGACCAGCAGCGCCGCAGCGATGGTAACGAACAATGCTGTAATCCAACGTTGCATCATGCCTCCTTCGGGATCGTGGCCCCGGTTGGGGAGGATACATCGACCGGTTGAATAAGTGTGCAATATTCATGAGGGCAGCTCGAATCACGAATACCGCGATCAGTATTTATTTGAGCCCCTCCCATGTCATCCTGTAAGATCAAGAAACGAACCAGGTTCCATGACGATTTTTGCGTCGAATTTTGAGTGGGGGACTCATGAAAGGGACAACGGTCGGGCACTATCGGATTGAAGAAAAGATCGGCGAGGGTGGGATGGGTGCGGTCTTTCGTGCGACAGACACACATCTCGGCCGAGAAGTGGCGATCAAAGTCCTGCCCCCGGATTTTGTTGCGGATCCCGAACGCGTCGCCAGGTTTGAACGTGAGGCACGACTTCTGGCTGCGCTCGATCACCCCAATATCGCCGCCATCCACGCCTTCGAAACAGCTGAGGTTGAATCGGTACCGGATGGTGTGCAATCGATTCACTTCCTGGTGATGCAGCTGGTGGAGGGCTCGACCCTTCAGGATCAGCTTGCCCGGAGCGGAATGCGTCTACAAGACGCGTTGTCGATCGGCCTGCAGATCGCACACGCTTTGCACACGGCCCACGAAAAGGGCATCGTGCACCGTGACCTCAAACCCGGCAACGTAATGGTTGACAGCGAAGGTCGCGTGAGGCTCCTTGATTTTGGCCTCGCCAAAGCGCTCCATGGAGATACGGCCGAGGACCAGCAGCTGCTCAGCCAAGACCCAACCATGGACACGCCGACCCGGGCCGGGACGGTGCTCGGCACCGCGCCGTACATGAGCCCCGAGCAGGCACGCGGAGAAGCGGTCGATCAGCGATCGGACATCTGGGCCTTCGGCTGCCTGCTCTACGAAATGCTGACGAGGACGAGGGCGTTTCCCGGCAGAACCGCCACCGACAGTATGGCCCGTGTGCTTGAGGGCGAGCCTGACTGGTCACTGATACCGGGCGAAGTGCCGGCGACGATTTCGGGGCTCCTGCATCGTTGTCTTCAAAAAGATCCGCGGCGCCGCCTGCGCGACGCCCGCGACATCGCCATCTC
>DAOWGJ010000269.1 GCA_030637505.1 Holophagae bacterium | reverse complement strand
CTTGACGTTGTCCTGAGGCGTCCTCCCGAATTGGACACCGCTGCGGTCAACGTCAAGGGGGGCAACCCTCGGGGAGCGCTTCAGCAATCGAGTCTTGGCCGACGGTGTAGGCCGCCGAGGTCATTTTACGGAGGGGCGGTCACCCTTCCGGCCCGAGAGAGGCTGCCCCTCCGGAAAATGACCGAGCGGGAGCGATCGGTAGTCATTTGAGCTTACCCCGGTCTCAATGCGCTCCCGAAGGCCGGGGTTGGAATTCACGCCAGTCGGGTGGCCGCATGGCCATTCACTTGTGTCGCCCAGCTTAAAACACTAGTTTTTATGCCTGGCGCCTTTTTTGGTTTAGGTTTCCTCACGGATTTCAGGTTAGCTGAGCAGGCTGTGACTATTCGACCAGTCGGTGGAACTTCAGGTAGAGGAAAATGGCGATACTGAGCCCCGCCTGTACCGGCCCGGTCAGAATCGACAGCGATGGGAAGAAGCGGGGAACGAGGAGGGTGGCGACACATATGGCAGACGCCGTTAGCTTGGCGCCGATTGGAGCGTCCGTAAGGACCACCAAGATGACTGTCGTGACAATTGCTGTGATCCAGAGGAGTGCGGCCAATCCCATGAGTCACCTCCGTGTCGGATTCAGGGGCAGGCCGTGACCGCACATTTAACTACCCCCAGTACCAGGCCGCGAAGGGCTCGGTGGCACAGACTCGAGCGCGAGATTTTCGGGTCGCGGGGAACCATGCGAGCTCGCGGCCTGCGCCGTCAGGTGTGCGAGCGGACCTGGCCCTGACGCCACGGAGCCCGAATTGTTTCGCTTCAAGGCCGATCGGCCGGCATACGGCTTGTGAAACGAGTCGGCCGGTCTCGTCGAGTGGGAAGGTTGTGGGCAGGCCGACCGCCGCCACTCCCCCTCGACTGTGCACGTCTGCTACGGATTGGTCTCTCGGAAGGGTTGCATGGACCAGAACTGGGCCGGTGTCGTAGCGAAGGTCTTCAGGCTCGTATGGCCACCCGTCGATGAAAAGGCGTAGGTTGAGGCGGGCGGTTGTCCGATCTTCGTTGAGATACAGCGTTGGATGGCTTCTGGGCGGATTCCAGCGACCGCCTTTGGTTGCTGCGAACGTGGGGTCCAGCGGATCCACCCACCTGGTATCGGCTATGCGAAGCCAGGTGTGGCCGTTGGGCAGGGCTTCGGTGCGCATCAGGCGTGAGCATCGCCGAACTGGAACATGTTCCTGCACGCGACGAGGACTTCTCTGGTTTGGCCGGCAGCCAGGAGGTCGAGCAGCGATAGACCGCCGAGCCTGGGCGAAGGACGGCGAACTACCGCCGGGATTCGCTCTCGCTTGAGATGCCGGACCAGCAGATCCGTGGCAATCGACAGATCTGCAAATGCCTCGATCTGGTTCTTCGGCACGCCTTGGGTCCGCCACTTGCCGATCGCCTGACGGGAGACATGGAACAGCTCGGCTGCATCGCTTTGCCTGAGATTCCACGCAGCGAGGATGCGGTCAAGATCGGTACGGGTACGATGCCTGTCAAGCGACCGTTGGAGTTCGAAGATCCACGCCTCATCTGCACTCTGAACCAGGATCCTGGCGGCTTCTTTCGGCGCGAGATCGAGCAAATTCGCTGTCTCGGTGACCACGACAACCTCCATTGCAACCATATGTCAACCGCAACCTGTTGTCAACCAAAATCCAGGATCGAGAGTCATCGCGACCGAAGCCGGCGACACCGTTAAAGTCAGCGTCAACAACCGCCTTCATCAGCGCGTTGGATGGCTTCCTTCAGAGTTGGACGTTGAACGTTGAACGTTCACTCCTCCTACCCTCCAACAACGACCTCTTCTGCCGCTGCTGCCTCCTCCTCAAGCCGTGCCTTCTCGCCCTTCTCCCTCTTGCTTCGGATGAACCAGGAGACGACCTTGGAGTCCTTGACGCCGCGGACGACGTCTTCGAGGTCCCGGTAGAGCTGCTCGTCATTGATGAAGGCGCCGGCCGTGCCTTCACCGAGGTCCAGTTTCTCGGCGGCCGAGTGCAGGCTTGAGACCAGGCCCTGGAGGTCATCGAGGAAGTCGTCGGCGAACTCCTTGTCCTGCATCAGGCGTGGCAGAGTGCCCTCGCCGGTCGCCATTTCCTGGGCTACTGCGGCGATGGCGCCGGCGGCATTTTGCAGGGCATCGATCGCATTGGTCAGACGACGGCGACCGTCCGGGTCCCGCAACAGGGCGGCGTAGGCGGTGTCGTGGCGCTCCATGTCTATGGCGACCTGGGTGGTGATTCGGTGAATGGATCTGCTGCTGGCCTTGAGTTCGTCGAGAATGTCACCGGAGCCGCTTTCCTCGGAGACCAGCCGTCCCAGCAGGCCTTCACCCCGTTCGATCTTGCCCAGGATCGACCCCAGAGTTGCGACGGTCTGGGTCAGATTCTCGCTGAGGTGCGCGCCTGATTCCGGGCTTCGCGTGAGTTCTCCCAAGAGTCCCTCGCCGGCTTCGACCCGGCCGAGGATCGTCTTGAGCGATACCGAAATCGAAATCAGATTCTGAAGCAGGTCTCCTCCGGTCGAGACAAACTGGGAGAGCTCGGCGGGATCACGACCGGGCACAATGCCACCCTCCAGAATGCGCTCGTTTTCCGGGGAGCCGCTGGTGATCTCGAGGTACTTGTCGCCGAGCAACCCCATCGAACGGATTGAGACGTTGGAATCGGCCCTGACCCGTTCGGTATATCGGGAATCCAGAGTGAAACGGATTTCGATCCGCGGTTGCTGGGCGCCGGCGGGCAAATCGATATCCTCGATGAATCCGACAGTCACGCCGTTGAGCTTGACCGGCGACCCCTGTTCGAGGCCCGTGACGTTGACGAAACTGGTCGAGTAGCGGGTATGGCGTACGAACAGTTGTCGGCGATTGCCGACCATCAATATTGTCAGCGCAACCAGTAACAAGGCGGCGATGACCAACAGTCCGATCCTGAGATTGCGTTTGGATTCGTCACGCATGGATGACTCCTGCCTCAAAAAAGCGTTTGACGGTTTTCGGGCCCGAGGTGCGGGCCGCCTCCAGAGTGCCGTCGAAGACAAACCGGCCGTGCTCGAGAAAAGCGACGCGTTTGGCGACGCGAAGCACCAGAGGAATGTCGTGGGTGACCACTATAGACGTGACCCCGAGGCGACGGTTGAGGTCGAGGATCAGATCGGCGATTGCCTCTCCCGTGACCGGATCGAGGCCGGTCGTCGGCTCGTCATAGAGGATGATCTCCGGTTCGAGAGCCAGGGCACGGGCGACCGCAACCCTTTTCTTCATGCCGCCGGAGAGTTCCGACGGCGCAAGATGTTCGACATCGTCAAGCTGCACCATCCTCAGCAGGGTGGCGACTCGCTGTGTGAGTTCGCCGGGATCCATTTTGAGGTGTTCCCGGATGGGGAAGGCGATGTTGTCGAAGACGGTCATGGAATCGAAGAGAGCGCCGCCCTGGAACAGGTAGGAGACTCTGCGCCTGAGGGGAGCGAGGTCACGCTCGCGTAACTCGTTGACCCGATGTCCCAGGACATCGACGTTTCCACGATCGGGAGTGATCAGGCCGTTGACGGTCTTCAGTGTGACCGACTTCCCGCTGCCCGAAGCGCCGAGGATGGCCACGATCTCGCCGGAATTGACCTCCAGCGACGCATCGACCAGGACCTTGTTTGGGCCGAAGGCTCTGGAGATCCGATCGAGGACGATGACGGGTTCGGTCATGGCGCCAGTCCAATGATCAACTTTGTAAAGAAAAAGTCGGCGATCAGGATGCAGATTGAGGCTGCATAGACTGTGTTAGTGGTGGCTCGTCCGACCCCATCGGCGCCGCCCCGGGCGTTCAACCCGTTGTAGCAGCCGATGATGGCGATGATGAAGGCGAAGATGGCCGGTTTGGTCAGACCCAGCAGGAGATCGTTGAACGCCAGGGCCCTGAAAACACGGGCGAAATAGAAATTGGCCGTCAGACCTTCCTGGAAGATGGCGATGAAGAGTCCGCCGATGATGCCCATGGCGTCGGCCAGGACCGTCAGGGCCGGCAGCATCAGCAGAGTCGCCCAGAGCCTGGGAACGACCAGCTTGCGAACGGGGTCAGCGGCCATCGAGCGCAATGCATCAACCTGCTCGGTCACATTCATCGATCCCAACTCCGCAGCAATGCCGGATCCTACTCGCCCCCCGACCATCAAAGCGGTCAGGACCGGTCCAAGTTCGCGGACCAGGGAAAGCGTGACGATCTCGCCGATATAGAGCCTTGCGCCGAATTTCGACAGGGTGTAGGCGGACTGCACGGCGAGGACCATGCCCGTGAACAGGGCCGTGATGTTGGTCAAATTGAGGGAGCCAACGCCGATCCGGTCCAGTTGGCGCAGCGTTTCACCCAGGTCCAGCGGTGGAGTCACCATACGAATGACAGCCTGACCGGCCAGACGGAAAGCGGCGCCGATACTGGCGATCGTTTGAATGAAACCCGAGGGGTTTGATTGCATCGTCATCAGTCATGAGATCATATCCCAACCCGGCGGCACATGGACCAAAGAGGACAGAATTGACACTGGAAACTGGATACTCGACTGATTTCCCTTGGCGGTCCGCGGTTCGGGACATGCCGCTCGGAGAATATTCACCCGGTCCTGGAAACTACCGCCGGTCCGCCGCATCTTGTTCCCAGTTTCCAGTTTCAGCCTGAGGTACCCGATTCTCACCGGCGAGCGGTACAATGGCTGCCAGGAGGCCTGATGGGACGTTTGAAGACACGCTGGACCTCGTCGAGAGATTGGCGAGGCCGTCGGGACATTGACATGAAAGTGGGATCGTAGATGGGTACCCGTCGGCACGCACGGGAATTGGCCCTTCAGTTGCTTTACCAACACGAGCTGACCCAGGCGTCGCTCGAGGAGATGCAGGCCCACTTCGAGGGCTGGCGGGGCGCATCTGAGTCCGAGAGGGAATTCGCCAATGAGTTGGTCGTTGGGACTTTGGATCACCGCGACGAGATCGACAAAAAACTGGAGCTGCAGACTGCCCACTGGCGTTTTGACAGGCTGGCCACGGTCGATCGCAACATATTGCGGCTGGCCCTGTATGAGCTGCTGCACAATCGGGACACGCCGCCGGCTGTCGTCATTGACGAGGCCATTGAGATCGCCAAGAAATTCGGCGCCGAAGAGAGCCCCAAGTTCGTCAACGGCGTCCTCGATGGGTTCCTCAAGAGGACGCTCGAGTAAATTGATGCGACGAAGGCTTTTACCGACTTTTCTTCTCCTTGCAGCGTTCTCCGTCTCCCCGGCCGCCGGGACTGAGGCATCCTACCGGCTACGAGGCGGCGATATGCCGATCAGTCACTCGGTCAATGGTTTTTCTCAGGCCGTGGAAGTGTTGGAGGATGGACAGATTCTGGTTCGGGTCGGGGTGCCGGCAGTTGCGGTCGGTGGGGAGCCTGGAGGTTTCGAGCCCGACCCTCGGGTCGAGAGAGCGGTACCCGCTGGATTTGATCTGCCGGTGCGGCTGGGTTCCAGTCTGAGCCCAGATCTCGACGCCTATACGCGGGCTACTCGTGTACTCCAATGGGTCGAGCGCTCCCTCGCGCTGGATACCTCCAGTATTGGTGATCAGGATGCGATCTCGGTTTTGCGGAGAGGTGGCGGTCGGTGTTCCGGTCTGGCCAACGCGACGGTCGCGCTCCTGAGGGCCGCGGGGTTCGAAGCGCGGACCGTCAGTGGTCTTTTGGTGTCGGACGACCGGGTAGTTCCCCATCGCTGGCTCGAGTGCCTGCTGCCTGGAGCTGGTTGGGTCCCGACTGATCCGACGATAGGGTTCTGGGTCGTGACGTCCCGGCATCTTACCTTTGCGGACACGGTAACTCGCCTTCCGGTTGTCGAGGTGGTGTCCGCACCTGGGGTCGAGCCGTCGTACCCTGTGATCGACGGCGTGCCGATCCGTCCGGACGTGGGTTCGGAGTTGGTGTGTCGGGTCATCAATCCCTGCGGGGGCCGGTTGTTGGCGATCCTCCGCAGTGAAGCTGGAGTGGAGTTGAGAACCATGATTGAGGAGGAGGGGCGTTTCTCCGGGTTGCTGCCGGGCCGGTGGAGGCTCGAGGTCAGGCGGAATGCCGAGGTCGTGATGCGCCAGACCCTCGATTTGGGCAGTGGCGCCCACCACAGTATCGCCGTCAGAATTGACGACGAGGATTGCTCCTGAAGGAGGACCGAGTGATGACACGAATTTTGTCGGGCAGCCTGAGACATTTGTCGAACCCAGCCTTGAATAGGATAGTATTCGCTAAAGGCCCCAGCGGGTCGTCGTTACTGGTGACGGACGCAGGCGTCATCCAGATCGACATGGTTGACGGCGGGGTCCGCATGGCCACCGAGCGGG
>DAOWGJ010000211.1 GCA_030637505.1 Holophagae bacterium | reverse complement strand
GGCCGATCGGTTGGCATTCTGATCGACCAGAAAACCCGCCCTCGGGACAGCGGTGTAAACGTGACGTTCTTCGGTCACCCGGCCAGGACTCATACGATCCTGGCGCGTTTAGTGCTGAAAACCCAGACGCCGGTCATTCCGACCTTTGCCTACGCGGATCCAGGCGGCCGGTATACGCTCTCGTTCGGTTCGCCGATACCGGTGGAGCCCGACGACGACGTCTACAGCCTGACAGCGCGCTTTACGGCGGTGACCGAAGCGGCAATCCGTCGGCGGCCCGAGCAATGGCTCTGGTTTCACGACCGGTGGCGCGAGTTGCGGTTAGGGTCCGCGAAAGAATAACTCCGCATTTTCGCATCCCACCTGCACCGCATCTTTGGCTCGTCCTCAATCGCGAAATCCTCAATGTAGCTCAGGCTACACCTACGGTTTCGCTCAATCGCCCAAGCCAAATCTACGGCACAGGTGGGCGCGAATTCTACGGACCTTTTCTTTCGCGAACCCTGAGGCACGAAATCAGCCGGCTGAGATTGTTTTCAAGAGGTTTCGACCCAATATCGCCGAGGCGCTGAGCACACCGCCGAGCAGGGCGCCGGCGATGCCGGCCGTGCAGGCGTCCTGCCCGGTCAGCCAGAGGCCTTTGATCGGTGTTTTGGGCTTGAGTGCGCGTTGGCGGAACCGTGCCGGGCCGTGGTTCAGGCCATAGACCTCGCCCTTTTCATAGTTGCAAAACCAGCGAGTCGTCAGGGGTGTGGAGAGGTCGTGGAAAGCCACCTCGCCCTCAACTTGCGGAACGTGTTGATAGAGCGTCTGAAGAAGGCGGTCGCTCAGGTCTTTTTTCATTTCGACATAGGCTTCGTCCCGGCGCCCTGCCGGTTGATCCTGCCATCGTGAAAAGCGCTCATAGGGAGCGAAGGTGGTGACCTCAATGGTTGCGCGCCCGGGATGTCGTCGTTCGAAGTCCGGGTCCTTGGCCGATGGGAAGGAGATGAAGACCAGCGGAAGGGGCGCCGTGGGATCGGATTTGAAACGCTGCAGGTTGGCATCGTGGTCCGGGCCGGGGTAGATCCAGAGATTGGCCATCGGGAGCCCGAGGTCTTCAGCGGTCTTCTCAAGGCCGATGTGCAGGCAGCAGTGGCCGACTGAGCGGCCGGCGGCTTGCGCTGCTTCAAGCAGCCGTTGGCGGCCGGGTGTTCCCTCGGGCAGCAGCCGCCCGGCAGTGTTGGGGATACCGACGTCGCTGATGACGACAGGACAGAGAATGTCACGGCCGTCGGCCATGCGCACTCCGGTGACGCGGTTCTCAGCTATCAGGATTTTGTCAACCTGGGCGCCGACGACGATCCGCCCGCCAGCACTTTCGATCGTCGGGGCGATGGCTTCAGCGATCGCTGCCGAACCACCGATGGGATAGGCCGCCCCTTCCAGATAGTGGGCGAAAACCATCGCATGCATGGCAAAACTGGCCTGGGCCGGCGGCATTCCGTGGTCGCCGTATTGAGCCGCGAGAACGGCCTTGAGCATTGCATCATCAGTCAGTGTGTCGAGGACCTCGCCGAGGATTCGATCGGAGTGTCGGAGAAAGCCCCGTCGCATGGCCCAGCCGAAGACAAAGGCGATCGGCGCCGGAACGGCCTTCTCGCCGAAGAAACCCATCGATCGGTTTCGGGCATCCCCAACCAGTTCAAGGAAACTATCGATTGCAGACTCTTCGGCCGGAAAATCCGCGAGCATACGCTGCCGCCACCGATCGAGACCGGCGCGGTACTCAAATCTTCGGGTGCCGACGACGATGCGGTCGACAATATCTCCTGTCGGTTGCCAGTCGAGTCGGTGCTCCGTCACCCGGTCGAAGATTCGACGCAGGAGCCCATTCTCCTCGTGCATACCGCCGACGTAGTGCAGACCGGTATCCCACTCCCAACCCTTGCGGCTGAAGGTGTGGGTGAAGCCGCCCGCGACCGTGTGGCGTTCGAGAACGAGGACCCGCTTTCCGGCTTCTGAGGCCAACAAAGCCGCAACCCCGAGACCTCCAATGCCTGAGCCGATGACCACGGCATCATAGCTCTGGGTGTGTCTGAACTTCCGGTAGCTTTCTCCCACAGCGCCCATTTTCTGCGTCCCCCGCCAGATTTGCGTCGATCCCCAACCCATTTGAGCATAGAATGGGGTATGACCTCCGGGAAAAGTGGGCACGACGGCGAGAATTTCGATACCTCTCCGACGCTGGGGGGTGCGGGAGATCCGTCTGGAGCCGGCTCGAGACTCGGCTCTGGCGCCGTCTTCGGCCGGTACACGATTCTCCAGCGGCTGGGGGCGGGCGGCATGGGCGTCGTCTACGCGGCCTACGACCCCGATCTCGACCGGAAGGTGGCGCTCAAGCTGTTATTGCCTTCCATACGAGGCGGACTGTCTCAGCGGCGGCTCTTGCGCGAGGCCCAGGCAATGGCCCGCCTGTCCCACCCCAATGTAGTGACAGTTCATGAGGTCGGCCAGGTAGAGGAGCGGACCTATATTTCGATGGAGTTTGTCGAGGGGCAGAACCTTGACCTGTGGTTGGCCGAGGATGATCGGTCTACCAACGACGTCCTTCGGGTGTTCCTGGCGGCAGGGCAGGGACTGGCGGCCGCCCACCGGGCCGGGCTGATCCACCGTGACTTCAAGCCGGCGAACGTCCTATTGGGACTGGACGGGCGGGTCCGAGTGGCGGATTTCGGACTGGCGCGCGGCGCCGAGGATGGTTCATGGGCCGATGAGCTCTTCGAGGGCGGCGAAACCGTGAAGGGAGAGGCGGTCGAGAAACCGATGAGTCCCAGTGGCCATTCGCCGTTGGCTGGGCCATTGACCGTGCCCGGGACCATCGTCGGCACGCCGCGTTACATGGCGCCCGAGCAGTTGCTTGAGCGCGAAGCCGACGCTGCCTCCGATCAGTTCTCCTTCTGTCTGACCCTGTTCGAAGCCCTGTTCGGCGGACCGGCATTCGGTACCGGCGACATGATGCAGCTGGCGCGGCGGGCTCTGGCGGGCGACATCGCTCCGATTCCGCCGGGCTCCGGGATCTCCGGGCGGGCCAGAAAAGCCCTGATACGTGGACTGAGCGCCGAACCCGACGAGCGGTTTGGTTCGATGGAGGCCCTGTTGAGCGAATTGGCCCACGATCCAAGAGCTGTCCGGCGGCGTTGGATCGTTGTCGGCATGGCCGTGTTGCTGGGGATTGCCGGCGTGGCTCTCGTCGCCCAGTTTGTCGTCGCACGCAGAATGCTCTGTTCAGGGGGGGAGGATCGGGCTGCGACCGTATGGAATGAGGAGCGGGCGGCGGCCGTCAATTCGGCCTTCGAGGGCACGGGCGTGCCCTATGCTGCCGAGACGGCGGCCAGGGTTTCGAACATGGTCACCCGAAGGGGAGAAACATGGATTGCCGCCTACACCGACGTCTGTGAGGCGACACGGGTTCGGGGAGAGACCTCCGAGGATCTGCTGGACCGGCAGATGGCTTGCCTCGACCAACGGCTTTTGGAAATGGACCGGCTTCTCGTTTTACTGGAGACTGCGGACGAGGACCTCGTTGAGAGGGCGGTGGATTCGGTGCGGAACCTGCCGTCATCGTTGCCCTGCACCCTTGGTGCCGAGATGTTGAATCTCGAGCCCCTGCCCTCGGACCCGGAGACGGTCGCCGCAATCGAGGCTGTCCGAACCGACCTGGCCGAGGTAGAAGCCCTCAAGGCGACCGGGCGATTCGAGGAGGCGCTGGCCCAGGGGGGGCGTGTTGCGGAGGCGGCTCAAGCAATCGACTATGCGCCGCTGGTTGCTCAGGCGATGCATTTGCAGGGGAACCTCGAGATAGAAATGGGACAGAGTGACGCGGCCCTCGCCAGTCTGCGCCGGGGCCTGGTGGCTGCCGAAAAGGGAGGGGCCGACCGGTTGGCGGTGGCAATTCTCAATGAGTTGGTCTGGGTTCAGGGCGTTATGCTCCAACAGTTCGATCTGGCGGATTTCTGGTCGCAGTTGGCGGAGGCCGGGTTGCACCGGGTTTCGGACGATGGCGCCCTCATGGCGGAGATCCTCTACAGCCGAGCTGCGAATTTGGGGGCCGAGGGACGATATGACAAGGCCTTGGCTCTCCAGGAGAGGGCCTACCGGGCGGTGGTTGCGGTTGAAGGCGCCGAAAGCCTCGGGGCGACTTTTGCCGAGAATCAGTTGGCCGACGCGCTGTTCTCGGTGGGATCCTACGCCGAGGCCCTGGAGCACTACCGGGTGGCGGCCGCCCTCCGGGAGCGTTACCTCGGTCCGAACCACCCCCGTCTGGCGCCGACGTTGACCAGCCTGGGTTCGGCCCTGTCCAATTTGGGCCGTCACGACGAGGCGTTGGTTGTGTTGGGCCGAGCGCTGGAGATCAACGAGGCGGTCTACGGATCGGAACACCCGAATCTCGCGGTGACGTTGAACAACATCGCATACGCTCAGGAAGGCCTCGGCCGATTTTCCGAGGCCCTCGAGACCCACGAAAGGGCTCTCGCCGTCATTCGGGCGACGTGGGGTAGGGACCACCCCCAGACGGCCTATGCCCATCTCAACCGGGTCAGCATCTACCGCAAACTCGAGCGGTGGGACCTGGGGCTTGAGGAGGCCCTGGCGGCCGAGAGAATTCTCAGAGAGGCCTTCGGCGTTGACCACCCGTTGTACGCATACGCCGCCAACGCCGAAGGGGTGATGCTGCTCCTGATGGGGAGACCGCGGCAGGCTGTTGAGCCCCTGGAGACCGCCGTCCGGATTCGTGAGGGAGTGACAACCGATCCGCTGGTGGCGGCCCAGACGCGATTCAGTCTGGCCAAGGCGCTGTGGGCCGTCGGCACAGACAAGTCCCGCGCTCTGGGTCTCGTCGAACAGTCACGAGCAGTCTTCGTCGCCGAGGGCGAACGGGCCGCGGAGGATCTGGAGCTGATGGAGGCGTGGGAGCTGGAACGCTAGCATTTATCCCTGATTAGTGGATGACTCAGACAGTGCGGGCCTCCGCGGGCGCGGGAGATCTCGTTGCTTTCCAGCAGGAGGCAAACCCGACCGGGTTCATCGAGCGAAACCTCGTTTCGCCCCAGCAATACGTCCTTGGCGTTGATGACCCGGAATCCGTGTCTGCTCAGCTCCTCGGCCGTTGCGACGTTGCGGTCATACAGCGTAATGACGCCGGGCGCCAGGGCCAGCGTATTGGCCCCGTCGGTCCACTGTTCCCGTTGCTGGGCAAGGGGACTTGCGCCACCGCAGGCGATCGGTTCGAGGTCGACCCCCCGGGCAGCCAGGGCGGGCAGCAGGGCGCCGCGTTCGACGGGTTCCGGTGTGGCGGCGTGCAGATCAATCTCGTAGGTCCTGGCAGCCTCGGATCCCGAGCCGGTGATTACCGGCGGGTAGACCAGTGCTGCGTTCTGGTCCGCTGGCGTGAAGACCGTATCCAAATGCATGTAGGCCCGGCGGTGCGGGAGGTCTACCGCCATCAGGTAGCGGGGACCGTTCTCCAACTGCCTGAGGGCCTGGGTCAGGACGTCGATCGCCTGGGTGTTGGAGCGTTCGGAAACGCCGACCGCCACCACATCTGGAGAAAGAACCAGGACGTCGCCGCCCTCGAGCCGCGGCCGATGCAGGCCCAGATAATTGGTCCTGTCGCATTGGGGGCGTAGCGGGTCGGCCAGAACCCTGGTGTCGGCAAGATCGGGATGGAATCGGAAGATGCATCGGGCCAACATGCCCTCACGCCAGCGGGCCGTCGTCGCCATTGCCGAGAAGATGACTCCGTCTCCGAGGATCACCTGGGGATCTCGCTGGAAACACCAGTTGGGCAGCGGGGCGATCCGAAAGAGATCCTCTACCTCGACGCCCTGGTGGGCTTCCGAATGGAGAATGCCTTCGACGACCGCCGTCACCGCCTCTGATGGGTTAATTTCTTCGGGGACGGCCCTGAGATCCAGAGGGAATTCCGACTTGAGCATCGCCCACAACCAGGTGCGGGCCTCAGGGTTTTGGAGTGCCTGTTCGAGGAGCGCACGGGCCTCAACGACCTCGATGCCTAGCAGTTGCAACAGACGCCGAAAGCGCCCGTGCTCCTCCCGGGCCCGTTCGCCAAAGAGAATGTCGTCAAAAAGCAACTCTTCCATCATCGGAGGTACCATTCGGTCGACCTCCGGCCCGGGCTCGTGAACCAGAACCCTGCGCAACCTGCCGATTTCGGATGTAACGTGAACCATCAAGACCTCCAGCGAAGGGGCATCATACTGGAGATCGAATGCTGGGAGGCCGGGAAGAGGGGACCCTGGGACGCCGGAAGACTGGGACGCCAGAAAGCAAG
>DAOWGJ010000221.1 GCA_030637505.1 Holophagae bacterium | reverse complement strand
GGCGCGACAACGCAGTCGTAGCTGGGCTACTTCAAGGAGGAGCAACGAAGCCAGCGGTGTGGAGGGCCGTCAGGAGATGGTAGGAATCTCGGGCGCACTACACTAGGTTGCCAAGAGGCTCTTGAGGTCTTCCAGGGCCATCGGCTTGGCGAGGAAGAAGCCCTGTGCACAGGCACATCCCAGGGTCTCCAAAACCTGGAGTTGGGAGGCATCTTCGACGCCCTCGGCCACAACCTCGAGGTCGAGCCCCTGACCCATTCGAATGATCGACTCCACCAATCGGCGTCCATTGGGGTCGGTGTTCATGCCGTCGATGAAGGAGCGGTCAATCTTCAAGCAGTCGATCGGATATCTCCGCAAGTGGCTCAGCGACGAATAACCCGTGCCGAAATCATCAAGTGCCACTCGTACACCCAGGGAATGAAGGTCGGCGAAGAGCCTCGCCGTGGCATCGGTGTCCCTGAGGATCGCACTCTCGGTAATCTCCAGGCACAGATTGGAAGCCGGAATGGAAAACCGGTCCAACACAGAGCCGATGCCCCGAGCCAAGCCCGGATCACCAAAGCGGGTCGGGGAGAGATTGACGTGGAGAGCGATGTCATCCCAGGATTCGCGGAGGCCCTGCATGGCCCGGCACGAAGTCTCCAGGATCCATTGATCGATGGGACCCAGCAACCCGCACCTCATGGCGGCGGGGATGAACGCCCCGGCAGCCAGAAAACCACGAGTTGGATGCCTCCACCGGGCCAGTGCCTCAATCGCCATGATCTTGTATGAGTTGATCGAAAAAATCGGCTGGTAGTGAACGATGATTTGTTTCATTTCGAGCGCGGAGCGGAGTTCATTTTCCAAGTCGAGGGGATGCATCCCCGCGCCCTTCATCGACCGGTCGAAGAGGAAGACCCCACCCTTGCCCTTCTCCTTCGAAGCATGGAGGGCCATCGCCGCGTGGCTGAGCAGACCATCCGGACCCTGCTCGGCCGCGCCCCCATCTTCAAAGGCGGCGCCAACGCTGGCGCCGATTCCAACCTCTTGGGCGCCGAGGGCGAACGGCCGAGCCAACCCGTCCAGAATCCGCCGGGCGGCATCGTGGATCTCATCCTGGTTTTCGAGATCCTCAATCACCACTCCGAACTCGTCGCCCCCCAGACGCGCCACGGTGTCACCCGCGCGAGTGCTCTCCTTGAGTCTGACACCGACTTGTACCAGCAACTCGTCGCCCGCAACATGACCCAGCTGATCATTGATCCTCTTGAAATCATCCAGGTCGATGAAGAGAACAGCCACCTTTCTCCCCTGCTGGCGCCGACGAGAAAGGGCCAGATCCAGGCGGTTGAGGAAGAGGGACCTGTTGGCCAGCCCCGTCAGCCCGTCGTGGAGCGCCTGAAAGCTATTCCTCGATGCCGCCAGCTGCTGCGACTCGAAGAGCTGGGCGTTGGTGATGGCGATCGCCGCCTGTTCACCGAACAGGCTGAAGGCACGGAGGTCGTGCTCTGTGTAGACCCGCCCTGGTCCTGCGTTGATGTTCAACACGCCCAAAAGCTGTCCCCGATTGACCAACGGAACCGACATTGCACTGCTGGGATGAACCGAAACCGGCTGGCGTTCCCCCTTATGCTCCACCAGTCCGTTGATCAGCACCGGATCACGGTTCTCGGCAACCTGCCCCGCGATACCCTCTCCGATCTTGATTCTGGCACCTAAAGCGGCTGATTCACCGGCCACCTTGACCGTCCGGAGTTCATCCTCTCCGTAGAGCAACTGCAGCGAACAATCGTGACCCTCCAGGAGGTCCCGAGCACATCGCAGGATCGTGCCCGCGACATCACCCAGATCGAGGTCGAGATTGAGGGCTTTCCCCGATTCCAGAAGGGAACTGACCTCACCCAGACGGTTGGTCAGCGCCGCCGTCAGGGTCATTTCTTTGATCAAGAGCCGGGCCAGGCGACGAAGCTGGATCTCCTTTTCAACGGCATAGCCGCAAAAAAGAACCACCAGCCCCAGGAAACCGGCATGGACCGCTCCAGGGGACAACCATGACGGTAATAAGACTTTTTCAATCACCGTCAGAAGGATGACACCGAGGGTCAAGGCCACCAGCAAAAGAAGCGTCATGACCCACAGTTGCATCCTGCGTCGTTCGACGGCCGCCAAAGTCGGCATGTCGAAGCTGTCCAGGCCGGCTACACGCGCCGCCTTGAGGACCCGTGCCCTGTCGTCAAGTTTTACACTTCCACCGGTGGTCAATGGGAACCTCCTGTGTGGCTCAATTCATCTTAACGCATTCATCCTGCCTATCCTGGGTCGGATTGGCTGTTCTTGTTCTTTTCGACCGCGTTGGGCGAAGGCCCGGCCTTTATCGTGCCGTTCGATCTCCCGGAATGGGCACGACGACCTCAGGGATAGGATCTGCCTCAAGCAGACGCTGGACTTCGGCAATCGCCCGTTCCAGCTGGGGATCGACACCCTTGGCCAAGGCCGACGGATCCTCCATCACCTCGATGTCCGGCTCGAGACCGTGACCCTCGAGCATCCACTCTCCCTCCGGAGTATAGAGCGCCAGGGTCGGCAGGGTGACGATGCCGCCGTCCATCAGACCATAGGCCCCCGAAATGCCGACGAGGCCTCCCCAGGTCCGGGTCCCGATGATCGGACCCAGGCCTTCCCTCCGGAAGAGGTAGGGGAAGGCATCGCCTCCCGAACCCGCCCAGGAGTTGACCAGCATCACCGTCGGCCCGGGGCTGGAGGCCCCAGACAGGCCGATATCAGTTCCGCTCCGAAGGTGGATGTAGCCGGTCCGCGACCGGTCGAGCAGTTCAATGAAACGGTCGGGCCACTGGCCTCCCCCGTTAAACCGTTCGTCGACGATGAGACCGTCGCTGGTCGCTTGCGGAAAGAACTGCCGAACCAATTCGCTCTGCCCCCTGATTCCAGTGTCCGGAACGAAGACATACCCGACACGTCCATCAGTGGCTTCGGCCACCCTTTGTCGGTTGCTCTCGACCCAGGCGAAATACCGCAGCCGGCTCTCGCTGCTGAGGGTTTCAACCAGAACCGGCCTCGATCCTTCAAAGGTCGCCTTGGAATTGACCGTCAATTCGACGGTCTGGTCGGCAAGTCCCTCGAATGCGGCCCAGGGGTTGGGGTAGGGCGCCAAAGGCAAACCGTTGACTGCCAAAACAAAGTCGCCCTCATCGACCTTGATTCCCGTTCGATCGAGGGGAGACCGGATGTCCATTTCCCATGCGGCCGGTCTGACGATCTTTGCGATCTTCCACTGTTCGTCAGCGCGCTCCCAGTCGACGCCCAACAGGCCGACACTGCCCTTTCGTGCCTCCTCGAGGTCCCCGCCGCCACGGTAGGAGTGGCTTACGTTGAGTTCACCGATCAGCTCCCCGATCACGAAATTGACATCCCACCGCGTCACCGCATCATCGATCAGGGCGCCATAGCGTTCCCGCATTGTTTCCCAGTCAACGCCGTGCATCGCCGGGTCATAGAAGAAATCACGCTCGGTCCTCCAGACGTCCGTAAAGATCTGCCGCCACTCGGCCCGAGGATCGACCTGGACCCGCATGCTTGAGGTGCGAAGCGGCGTCTCCATCTTCTGGCCCGGCGCGGGATCGACAATGGCCAACGCCTCGCCGACGGCCACCAGAATCTTCTTCCCATCGGCCGAGAGCGCAAAATCACCGACTCCTTCGAGCACGTCCTCGGCCTCGCGGGCCTCGAAATCCCACAGTTTGAGCACCGGTTTCTCCTCGCCCGAACCCGTCCGCGGTCGCTGAACAAAGAGCAATCGGCCCTCGACCGATGCCAAGCGGCCGTAATTACCGGCATCAGGCGGCAGGAGCACCATGCGGCTCTCCATACCCTCAAACTCGATCTCTACCGGTTCTTTCTCATCCTCGTCGTCGGCTCCGTCGTCGTCCTTGTCCTTGTCCGCATCCTTGGAAACCTCATCACCGTTCTCTTCGTCCTCTTTGAGAGTCTCGTCATCCGATCGAGGTCCGATCGGGGACTCAACATCGGCCCGAAGCGGGATGGCCGCCAGCCTTGTGGCGTTGGCATAGACCCAGGTCCCGAAGAAATCCCCATAGGACGGAGAAAACTCCCGGTCGACCAGGCAAAAGAGGAAGTCACCTCCCGCGTCGAACACCGGTCCGGCCGCTCCGTAGAAACCGCTTGTGACCTGATGCAGTTCGGCCTCGTCCGTGTCATAGACGAAGACCGCCGACACCATGCTGTCCAGACCCTTGTCATAGGTCAACCACCGACTGTCGGAAGACCAGTTCACTTCGAACCCGTCCAACGCCGGGAACGAGGCCCTCAGCTTGAGTTGGTCAATTTCAGTCAGGTCTCCACTTGAGACATCAATCAGACGGATCACCTGCTTCTCGTCGATGAAGGCGATGGTCTTGGCGTCAGGCGACCAGAAGGGCTGGAAACGGTAGCCGGGTCCAAAATCCGTCAGCTTTTCTGGGGTTCCCGTGCCGTCCGCCGCCCTCAGGTACAACTGCCACTCTCCACTTTCGTCACTCCAATAGGCCAATTCGTCACCCTCAGGCGACCATGCCGGATACCGTTCCCGGCTGCCCGGTGACCGGGTGACATTGCGCACCGGACCATGCTCGGCCGGTACGGTCAAGAGCTCACCTCTGACTTCAAAGACCGCCCTCTTGCCGGTCGGCGAGATGTCTCCGCTTTCGATCGCGTCGCCGACACCGACCGTTCGGGGCCTCAAGGTAGCCTCGTCAGTAAGGACTTCGACCGAGACCTGCCGGCTTTCGCCGGTTCCCAGGTCCATCAGGTAGAGCGAGCCACCGGCTTCGTACACGATCTCCCCGGGCCCGATCGCCGGGAAATGCACGTCAAAATCCTCGAAATGGGTCAGCTGTCGGGTCTGACCGGTTGACGGATCGACCGACCAGATATTTGACCGCATCGCCTGCCCACGGTCCGACAGAAAATAGAGCGTGTCGCCGTACCACATCGGGAGCGAGTCGTTGGCGGGATCGGCCGTCAGATTTCGCGCCGATCCGCTCTCCAGGTCGAACAGCCAGATTTCCGAAGCCAAACCTCCGCGGTATCGCTTCCAGGTTCGAAACTCCCGGCTTGCCGGCTGATAAGCCAGCGTGCTGCCGTCAGGGGACAACGCTCCGAACTCACCATAGGGAATTGGAAGCCTGGTCGGAAAACCACCTCCGGCCTCAACAGTCCAGATCTGGTTGGTCCGGCCGATTCCGGATGTCATCCGGCTGGCGAATAGCAGGCGAGATCCATCGGGAGTCCAGTCGAGAAGACGATCACCTTCCGGGTGGTGCGTAATCCTTTTGGCCTCACCACCTCCGGACGCCACTGTGTAGACGTCCAGGTTGCCGTCGTAGTTGCCCGAAAAGGCG
>DAOWGJ010000062.1 GCA_030637505.1 Holophagae bacterium | reverse complement strand
GGTTCCGGGAACAAGATCGGGGTGGGGTGCGAGACTGATAACGATGGGAAAGAGCCTCCCGGGGCCACCTGCCGCCCGGGCCTGCGAACTCACCCGGCCGGTGGTTACGGCGCCCCTGAGGGATAGCTCCACAACGACTTCCTGGTCCTGTGCCAGACGGGCGAAAACAGTCTCCGGCGCTTCCACTTCGACCTCGAGGTCGTCTTCGCCGGCCAACTCCACCACGGTCTTGCCTGAACCTGCCCATTCTCCCGGTTCGAGATCGACGCCCGTGATCGTTCCGTCGAACGGTGCAATCAACCTCGCCTCCGTTACCAACCGTTGAGCTTCCGCCAGCCGAATGCCTGCCGATCGTTTGGAGGCCTCAAGAACACGCGTCGAGGTGGCCGCCAACTCCACCTCTTCGGTCGTGGCGGCCTTGGCTTCTTTGAGCCGGGCAACCCGTGCCTCATCCCTGCGGGCCTGATCCAGCCGCACCTCGAGCTCAGCCAGCACGCTTTCGGCAGCCGCTTCGGCCAGTTGGAATTCACTGGAGTCGAGGACGGCCAAGACTTGGCCACGTCGGACCCTGTCGCCGACCTCGACCGTGCGGCCGGCCAGACGCCCCGGCAGGACAAAGGCCAACCGGGCCTGTTGCGCCGCCCTGGCCACACCGGCAAGGCGAATCCCACTTCGGTTCGCGGCGAGCGTGACCTCGTCGACTTGAACTGCCGCCGGTCGGAGATCCTGCTCCTGGACCTTCGGAGCAGCGGGCCACGCAGCGAGGGCAACGGCGGCGCCCAGAAGGGCCATGCCGGCGAGAGATGTCGGGAGTGTCGTTGATTTCATCGTGCTCTCCTATCTACTTATTAACTGGCCGACCGGTCAGTGCTGAGATCAAAAAAAGGGATATCGCAAATTTTTCGTGTCAGAGACCGAGCGGAATCGAAACATCTCATCGTGGAAGAATCCCTTCGAAGAAGATCTTCACGACGTCGCCGAGGTATGCCTGGTCCACCGTATCCGGATCGGCCCCGTCGAAGCGTTCTAAAACATGGGCCCTATCCTGGAACCAATGCTGAACGATACCGACCATGGTGAAGAGAATGAAGTGCGGATTGATGTCCGCCCGGATTTCGCCCCGGGCCTGGCCTTCGGCAACCTTGACGGCCCCGGCTTCCATCAGGCCCTGGTCCATTGTCATGCAGGTGTCCTGCTGCCGTTCCAGAAAGACCCAGGCGAGGATCCTGACCATCTCCGGGTTGTCCTTGAGGAAGTGAAAATAGGTCTTCATCGACTCCATCAGAAGATTGACGTCGGGGTCGGCGCCCTCAAGCATGGCCAGTTGATGATCGACATAAATGGAAAACCGCCGCGTCTTGACCTCGGTCCAAAGGTTCTCCTTCGACCCGAAATAGTGGTGCAGAAGGCTCTTGGTCACGCCTGCCTGGGCGGCAATTTGACTCATCGAAGCTTCACCGTAACCCTTGCCGAGAAAGATCTTTTCGGCCGCGTCAAGGATCGCGGCGCGGGTGGCTTCGGGATTTCGTGTTCGAGCCGTCATCGTGCCTCCTGGGCCTTCAATCAAAAACTAACTGGCCGACCGGTTAATAATATATATCCTATTGACCAGCGTGTCAAGAGTTGAAGGCCCGGCCGAAAACTTCAGCGCTCAACGCAAGTAGCCGAGGGCCCTGAGCTTCTCCAGGTGTTGCTCCTCCACAGCCTGCTCTACGCGTTCTCTGGACTGAGTCCAAGTCCAAGCGGTCAACACCGAGTCAAGGTGTGCTGTCGCTGTGGTGACGAGATCGTCCCACTCCTCAGGCCTCCAGTTGGATTCATCGGCGAGGTTGTGCCGTTCAGCCGGATCCCGCTCGAGGTCGTAGTACTGGGTCGTGATCTCGTTCCCTTCGATAGTTCTGTGCACGATGATCTTCCTGTCACCATCGATCACCGTTACCCAGAGGTCCCCTCGCCCCTTTCTGACCGGAGGCACCCGCTCGGCCACCACCGGGTGATCCACAACCGAACGGTCGCCCCTGACCAGAGGAAGGAGAGACGAGCCCTGGAACGACGACGGTGAGGGAATGCCAACAACATCCAGAACTGTGGGAGCAAGGTCGAGGAGAGACACGCTCGCATCACTCTCGCCCGTCAGTTTCATCTGACTCGGGAACTTGATGATCAGGGGGACTCGAATCTGTTCGATGTGCGGCGGTCGGTAGTGGTACCAATGGAGAGAGCGGCCACTGTCATGGACATCCCGAAAGGACTCTCCGT
>DAOWGJ010000133.1 GCA_030637505.1 Holophagae bacterium | reverse complement strand
GCCAGAGCGGCCCAGCGCTGGACGCGATCCGGACTGGATCCGGGCAGATCGAGGTCGCGCAGCGAACGGTCGTCGAGGTGAGTCAGTAGGGTCACCGCCAGGAGATCGACGTCCCCGTCGGCGGCCTCGGCGGCTGCCGCAAGGGCAGCAGACATCCAAGGGGCTGCTCGATTCAACAATCACTCCGTCGTCAACAAAAAGGTGGCCAGGATGGCGAGGTCTTCGTCGGATTTGCCGGTGACTGGTTGCATCTTCAGCTCATAATTGCGGTCCTGCGCTTTGAGACGGGCGTCATTCTCGACCGCTTTTTTTGGGTCGCGCAGATAGGTGACGACCGTCTGCGCCGAGACCCAATTTTCAGTGAGTCCTTTAAGACTGGGGCCGTAGCGATTGCCCTCCTGGTGAAACCCGTGGCACCGGGGGCAACCCAGGTCGAGGTACAGGGTCTCGGGATCCGGCGGACCGCAGCCAAACGAGGCCAGGGCGGCGATTGGGAGGATCAGCGTGCCCAACAATCTCATGACTCCACCAGGTGGTCGGCCTTCGCTGCGCACAGGAAATCGTTGCGTGACAGCCCGTTGACGGTGTGGGTGCTGTAACGGAGGCGGCACGTGTCGTAGCCGACGACCATTTCGGGGTGGTGGTCCTCTCGGTGAGAGATCCAGGCGACCGCGTTGACAAAGGCTATCGTTTGGTAGTGGTCCTCGAACCGATAGGTCTTTTCGATGCACCCGTCGCCGGTCGACCAGTCGTCGACGTGGGACAGGAGGTGGTCGACGTCGTGATCAGAGAGTGCCGGCGTACCCTTAGCGATCGGTTGGCAAGTTTCCATTACCATTGTGTTGTCGCACATTGAAGCCTCCTAGCTCTTGTCCCTCGATCCGCGCGGTGTGATCAGCGGCATCGGGAAGTTTGAGACCTTGCCCTCGCCATCGCGAATGCGCCCGGAGCCGGCTCGGTCGACTTGGTCGATACGAATGATCGAGTGGATCGGGATGAAGGTGCGCCTGACCCCCTTGAATTCGTTCTTGAGGCGATCTTCCGAGGAGTCGATCAGAATCTGGGACCGTTCCCCGAAAATCAGTTCCTCAACCTCAATGAAGGCAAACATTTCACCCTGGCCGACGTTGCGAGCATAGATCTCGTAGACTTCGCCCTGGTTCATGAAGGAGATGCGGTAAATGGGATCGTCACTCATCAGGCTGAAGGTAGCATAGAAGCTATCAGCTATCAGCTATCGGCTATCGGATTCCTGGTGCCCTGTTACCATGTGCGCCCCGGCTGAGGGTTCGCGGAGTTTTTCTCTCGTGAACCCAGAATGGGATGGAGGCACAATGACCCTGATTCGAGTGGCACACTCGCCTGATTCCGACGATGCATTCATGTTTTACGCGTTGGCCAAGGAGCTGATTGATACCGGCGCCTACCGATTCGAACACGTACTCTCCGACATCGAAACCCTCAATAACAAAGCCTTCGACGGGACCTACGAGGTTTCGGCGATATCGGTCCACGCATATGCCCACCTGGACGATCGCTATGCGCTTCTGGGTTCAGGCGCGTCGATGGGGGATGGTTATGGGCCGATCGTGGTCTCCCGCAAGGCCATCGGTTCCGAGGGTCTCAAGGGATGTGTGGTAGCTGTTCCCGGGAAGCTGACGTCCGCGGCATTGGCTCTTCAGATGTGGATGCCGGGTCTCAAGACCGTAGTGCTGCCTTTCGACGCAGTAGGCCCGGCCGTGATGGCCGGAGAGGTCGATGCCGGCGTTGTGATCCATGAAGGTCAGTTGACGTGGAAAGACGAGGGTCTCCACCTGGTGCAGGACCTTGGGGTTTGGTGGCATGAGGAGACCGGCGGATTGCCTCTGCCCTTGGGTGGCAACGTGGTGAGGCGAGATTTGGGGAGTCAAGCGATCGCCGAAGTCTCTGCCCTGTTGAGAGAGTCCATTGAATTCTCCCTGGCACACCGGGAGCGGGCCCTGGACTACGCTCTGGACTATGGGCGAGGCCTGGACCGGGCACGCGCCGATCAGTTCGTCGGCATGTACGTCAACGACCTGACCGTGGACTACGGCGAGCGGGGTCGAAAGGCGATGAGGTTGTTCCTCGAAAGGGCTCACGCCCAGGGCCTGATTCCGAAAGTGCCGGTATTAGACTTTTGTTGATCTGAGGCCTGCGTGTGAGCGCCGGCTTCGCGTAGTGCCGGCTTCGCGTCCTTATTGGCCTTGGGAGGGCAGCCGGTCTTGTTGGCACACTTGAGACCAATCCTGCCCACGAACCCGCCGCTTTGTGCGCTTCGCGCATGGGTATTTCTAACCTGAGGATACGCGAGCGTATCCAAACAGGATCCTGAAGGGGAGAGGCCCGAGCGCTCCCCCAGTTTCGATTAACGCAAAAGGCCTCTACCCTTCAGGACCCTATGTTCTCGTACAGGTCCCAGAACTGCTCTGTCACCTTATGGCGCGGGGCCAGGTAGGGCAGGGGCATTGCCGCTTCGTGACTCTCCCTGACCTTGACCGAGGCGGACAGGTAGGGTTCGAGCACCGGCAAATCCTCTTCGAGGAGTTCGTCAACCAGGCGTTGAGGAAGGCGGGCCCGGGCCTGGAACTGATTGACGACGATTCCGGCCACCTCAAGACCGCGGTTGTGGTCTTCGCGGACTTCCTCGACGCCCTCGAGGAGGTTGTAGAGTGCGCGCCGAGAGAAATCGTCACAGTCAAATGGGATCAGGCACCTGTTGGCGGCGATCATTGCTGAAAGCGTGAAGAAATTCATTGCCGGTGGGGTGTCCAGATAAACGGCGTCGTAATCGTCCATCTCATCCAATGCTTCCCGCAGCTTGTAGATCTTGTGCTTGGCCTCCAGCTTGGAGTGCAGGTCTTCAAGATCTCGGCTGGCCGGCATCACGTGGAGGTCTTCAAAACGCGTGTGGTGTATGAACGACTTGGCACCGTCTTTGAAGATGCTGAAGCCGAGTGTCTGTTCGAACAGGCCCGAGATGTTGGGCTTCAGGTCATCAGCCTCGTCACCCAGCAGGTAGTGGCTGGCGTTGGCCTGAGGGTCGAGGTCTACGACGAGCGTACGGAGACCTTGCAAGGCACTGACTGCGGCGAGGTTGCAGACGATCGTACTTTTTCCGACACCGCCCTTTTGATTGAATACGACCCAGCGCATGGTGACCTCCTGTTCAAAGAGGCGAGTCTGGAGCCTCTTCGATGAGCACTGAAAGCAAACTACACTTGATGCCGCACCGCGTCAAGAAGAAGAAAGCGAGGAGGCTGGAAAGTCGGAAAGCTGGGACGTTTGGGCAATTCGTCGAACGAATTGCATGGTGGTGGGTGCCGTGGTGGTTCGATGAAAATCAAGAGCGCCCCTTCACCGACGGGGCGTGCCGTCCTTGATGTTGTCCTGCGCCGTCCTCCCAAACTGTGCAACGATGCGGACAACGTCAAGGGGGGCAACCCACGGCGACATCCCCAGCGAACGAGTTTCGGCCGAGGGTGTAGGCCGCCGAGGCCGTTTTCCGGAGGGGCGGTTCTCTTCCCGATTTAAACAGTGTTGCCCCTCGGGAAAACGCGCCGAGCGGGGGCGATCGGTGGCCCAGGATTCTGCACGATCCTCTATGCGCCCCCGAAGGCCGGGGACGGATCCCAGCTTTCCAGCGTAAAATAGTGGCATGGGAGTTGGATCGTCCACCACGTCGTCTTCCAGCGCCCGCCTGAAGCCCCCCGCGGGGTCTCGGGTTCTGCTGTGGGTGACCGTGTGTGTGGTGATCCTGGTCGTCGTGCTGGTGGCAACGCGGTCCGAAGAGGAGGGTCCGCCACCCATTATTCCTACGCCTACCGTCGGACCTGCTCACAGCCCGACCCCGTGGCTGCCGACTCCGACGCCATCGCCGACTCCAACACCGACGGTGATTCCGGCGCCGGATCCGACACCGACGCCCACCCCAACACTGATCCCTCTTCCGACGCGACGGCCTCCACGGGTCCCGGCCGAACCGCCCCAGTGCGTCTCTTTTCGGTGGACAATTACAGCCAATACACCACGATTAGGGCACAACTTCGTCGAGATCGAGATAACGAATCGTTGTGACAGGGATCTCGTGCCAGACGATCTCTGGTTCGAGATCACTGGTTGGAGGCATGGCGGCCTGGTACAGAGCGTGCGAGCCAAGCCATTCGCCGGGGCGAGGCGAGAGAGGAAGGTG
>DAOWGJ010000132.1 GCA_030637505.1 Holophagae bacterium | reverse complement strand
TAATATGGAAACCATCGGCCGCGGGATGGCTCAATATGCTGTCAAGCATCGCGGTATGACTACCCTTGCGGTGATCACGCCGACCACAATCGATGAAATGACAATGGGTGCAGCGTTTGCCGACGAAGCTGAGCGGCGTCGCGGGGTTGGCGTACGCGGCGATCACGAAGCCGTCGTCCGCGAACCGCGACGGCAACCGCAGACCGCGGCAGGGACCGCGTCCGCAAACCGGGGCCGAGGCCGCGCCGGCGTCCTGGACCGAGCCCGTGAACTGCGACCGAGACGGCGACCGGACTCTGCGTCCGTGGACCGCGGCGGGTCCGGCAGCGGCCCGTCCATGATGTCCTCCATGTTGTTCACGAGGGTGAGGGCTGATGGCTGCCGCCGAACCGGCTCCGGACGCGGTCTCGGTCACCGGCCGCGGTCTACGGCCAACGGCTTGATTTCAATCCGCAAGCTCATCAAGCGACTTCCCTCTGACCTGATTCTCTACTTCCTGCTTGCCGCGAGTGATGACCTCGACCCACTCAGGTCGAGACAGGAGATCAAGCGTCTCTTTGTGGCGTTCGATGTACTCGTCGATGAGATCGGTGAGAATTTCCTTCATCTCGGCCTTCTCGATTCCGGCGATGATTCTCAGTACATCCCGTTTTCCCGCTGGAATTCGAACCGTTGCCGTGGCCATAGCGCCCTCCTTGATCTATGAGTAGCCTAGGCGCTCAGGCGCTCTGTGTTAACGATTGGTTTTTGGTCTGGGTCGGTGGACAGGGTCATCGTCCGGCGAGAATCTCCAAGTATCGATCCCGGAGTACTCTCCGCATCAATTTTCCTGAGGCCGTCCTCGGGAGCTGATCGGAGACGACCAGGTCCTCGATCCGAAAGAGCGGGTTGAGATGGGTCGAGATTTCGGCCTGGATTTGGGATTGAAGGTCGTCCGGCATATCGGAATCTACCGGCCGGACGAAGACGATCAGTTTTTCGGTGCCCTCACCCGACGGTTGTACCGCGACCGCGGCGGCTTCGAAGACCATCGGGTGGTTCTCGACCACCCGTTCCAGTTCCTTTGACGAGACCTTGATACCGCCCAGGTTCATCGTGTCGTCCGCCCGGCCTTGTGCTCGCCAGAAACCATGGGGCAGGCGGCGCAGTTGATCGCCGTGACGCCTGAGTACCTCGCCGTTGGGACCGTGAGGACAGTCCTCATGGTAGACCTGCGCGTGATCACGGTTGAGCAGTCGCTCGGACAGGCCGATCGAGGGCGGCAGGAGGAAGATCTCGCCATCGGATCCTTGTGGGATGGGTTCACCGTCGTCTCCAAGAGCGATGAAATCCAGACCCAGGGCCGGTGTTGTAAAGGTCGCCGGTGCACAGGGTTGCACGACAGAGCCCGTGATGTAGCCGCCGCCGATCTCCGTACCGCCGCAGTACTCGATCATGGGGGCACGGTAGCGGGTTTGGGACATCAGCCAGAGGGTGTCCACTCGATTCGAGGGCTCCCCCGTCGACGAAAAAACCCGGATGCCTTTCCAGTCGGCGTCGTCGCAGGCGCCCGAGTCCCGCCAGGAACGTACCAGGGACGGAACCACGCCCAGCATCGTGACGCCGGCCTCCTCGATGAAGTATGCGAAATCGGGCCCGGAAGGCAAACCCTCGAAAAGTGCAATCGTCGCCCGGTTGATCAGGGCGGCGTAGATCAGCCAGGGGCCCATCATCCATCCGATGTTGGTCGGCCAGGCGACGACGTCGCCGGGCCGGATATCCTGATGGAAGTGGCCGTCCGAAGCGCACTTGAGGGGAGTCAACTGCGTCCAGGGGATGGCCTTGGGGTCGCCGGTCGTGCCTGAGGAAAAGAGGATATTCGTGACGGCCTCGGGATCCCGAGGACGGAGGGGAAAAGGCCTCTGAGGCCCGAGAAAATCATCCCACCACAGGTCCTTCGTGCGCAGCTCAATTCTCGGTCGATTGGTTTCGGGAATGACAACGGCCAGGGGCGCCCCGGCTCGTTTGACCTTGGAGTAGAGATCGATGTCTCGACCTCCTCGGCGGTAGGTCTCGACCGTGACGATTGCTGTCGCCCCGCCCAGGCGGAGGCGACGGCTCAGTTCTTCAGCAGCGAAGGAGTCGGCGATCGACACGACCGGGTGGCCCGCCCGGATCACCCCGAGGTAGGCGGCGACGCATTCTGGGGTCATCGGCATATACAGTGCAACCCCGGCGTCGGGCTCCAGGCCGAGCGCCTCGATGCCGTGGGCCACGCGGTCGACCAGGTATTCCAGCTGCGCGAAGGTCATTATCCGGAGGCCGCCTTGGCCTTCCCGGCCGGAGATGATTGCCGGTGCATCGGGCTGGGCCACGAAACAGGCGGCGGTGATGTCCAGGGTCGTGCCTCTGAGCCATCGGGGGTCCGTCGGGTCGTCGGAGCCCAGGATTGCGGAAGTCGTTGTGGCGAAAGGGATGTCGAGCCGGTCGATGACCGCTGACCAGAAATCAGCCTTCCGGCTGATGGACCAGCGGTGAAGTTCTTTGAAATCGTCAAGGCCGCACTCCGCTGCAAAGCGGCCGATGTTGGACGAGGTGATATCGGCAGTTTCCGGGACCCACGCAGGCTGAGGTCCCAGTTCAGCCGGGCGTTCGGTTGAGATCGCCTCGAATTGCCGCCACTGCTCGGCAAAGGAGGGCGGGTGAGGCCGCCGGGCGATCTCGTCGACGTACTTCAGCCATTTCTGTGTCTGCCGATCAAACATGGAACCTCCACCGAGGCCAACAGAATAAGGTCCGCCGGGATTTCAAAGAGGATGTCAGGAGCAAGAACACGATTGAACCGCAGAGACGCAAAGAACGCAAAGGGAACGCAAAGAAGAAGGGGAAATAGCCACAAAAAGGCACAAAGACGCACGAAGAGAAAGGCAATGAAGGAAACCGGAAAACCAACAGAATCAATAGAAAGGTGAGACCTCTCCTCTTCCTTTTTGTGGCCTTTTGCAAACGGTTGAGCTGAGGGCTATTTTTCCATGCGGGGGCGGAGGGCGGCGAATTTCTGATCGAGCAGGTCGTGGACTGCTGCGATCTTCTCCAGGCGTTCGTCCAGGATCTCTTCCCAGTGCTCGTGACCCTCGGTTTCGACCCGCAGACTGCCCAGACGGTAGTTGAGGGCGTCGAAGCGGAAGGTGGCGTCGGCTGTCGCCATCTTGGCGCCCAGGATCTCCGCCCCTCGCTCGACGAAGCGCAGGAGATCGGTCATCACGGCGCCGGCCAAAGTGATGCGGGCATCCCGGGTCGCCAGGCGCACCGCTCCACTCTCCGGCTCGATCGCGACCTCGGAATCCTCCAGCAACAGGCGCAGGAAACGGCAGCCCAGGACCGACTGCCAGGGTTCGGAGACATCGATGATCTCGCTGGGGGGGCCGTCTTTGCCCTCGTTCATCCAGGGCGTTGAAAATTCGGAAACAACGCCCATCTGGTAGAGCTGGCCCATCACCGTGCCGATGTGGGTCTTGGAGGTCGTGCCGATCCACACGGTGTGGTCGTCCAGGCAGCACTCGATCACCCGAGATCGGGGCGTTGCCTTGAGCAGGAGTTCTTCCTCGGCCAACTGTTTCAAGCTGCGTTTCTTGCGCGGGTGGACGTAGGGTGTGCCGGTCGCTTCCTTTTCTGCCCGGATCAGTTCCTTGAGGTACTCCTGTACCGCCGTCGTGTCCGGTTTGAGCGTATCGATGCGGACGCGGAAGGCCCACCGGTGTTGCCCGATCTGGTACTGGGCGCCGGGTTCGAACGGCAAAAAGCCCACACGTTCGCGCACCGTCGATCCCGGCAGGATCTCCTCAAAGGAGTACTCGTCGAAATCAAGGCTGTCGGGTCTCGATGTCGCGATGCATCGCGTCACACTGGCAGATCCTGTAATGAGTCCCATCGTACCTCCGGGTTGCCCGGTCTTCGGCTGGAAGGTCGGGCCAGTCAGGGTAGCGAAGCCAGGGGCATGTGGGAAGGGGGGTGCACGCTCAAATATCAGCGTTTTTCAAAAAGCCACGAAGAGGCATGAAGAAGCAAGAATAGCCACAAAAAGGCACAAAAAGGCACAAAAAGAAGGTCCCCAACACGCTACTGTTGACTGAACACTCTGGAACAAACTCGGGGTTGGGAACACGGCGAATTGACAGGTATGATGGTCTTCTGCTGCCGGAGTGGCGGAACGGTAGACGCCAAGGACTTAAAATCCTTTGACTGTATGGTCGTCCGGGTTCGATTCCCGGCTCCGGCACCAGTTCAGTCTTTGCCTTTGGAGTGTTCCCACGCTCGGCCCTGGATACTCCGCAGGGCCTCGACTGTTGATTCGAGCCAGCGGAGACGTTCGGCGGGCGTCAACTGCAGACCGAGGCGGGCCTGCCTCTTTTGATGGGCTTCGTGCGACCATTGGTAGGGGTCGTTTGTCTGAGGGTCAGGCGTTTTGGTCATGATTCTTTTCGGCCAGGGTTTTCAGGGCGCCAACATCTTCAATGTCCCTGGGCCGGCCGGCCTCCAGTTTCAGGTCGATGAGATCTTCCAGCCCGATGACCGGAGCGCTCGTCCGGTCCAAGGCGACATCGATCCGGCGTTCCCACACTTCGTCGAAGTTGAAGGGCTCCTCGACAAACAGGTCGACATCGAAGGCCGTCAGATCGGGGTGCCACATGGAGAAGACCATCATATTTTTGTCCTCGATCCAGGATCTTCGAATTTCCGGATCGGCCAGGTCCTCGAGTGGAACCGGGACCCGGGGCCGAAAACCGATCCCGTCCAGGGATCGCAGAGCTTTGAGAAGGTTTGTGCGGTCGAGTTGCACGACAAGATCCAGGTCTGCGGTCGTTCGCAGATGGCCGTGGAGTACCACTGCAACACCGCCGACCACCAGATAGCGGACTCCGGCGCGGTTGAGTGCTTCCAGGACTGTCTCGATCGATGTGACCACGACCAAAGTGTATCCCAACCGGGGATCTTCCTCTTCAAAACCATGAACTGAATCGCCTTCGCCGAAAAACCCGACCTCAGGATTCTATTAGAAGTCCAACATCATCTGTTCGTCGTCGTCATCGTCGGGCCAGTAGCGTCGTTCCATTGCCAACAGCAGGGATTTGTTCTCCAGGCCGCCCCCGAAACCGACGAGGCTGCCGTCGGCGCCCACGACGCGGTGGCAGGGGATGACGATCGGGATCGGGTTGGCGCCGTTGGCGGCGCCGACGGCCCGGGATGCGCCGGGTAGGCCAATCGCCTTGGCAATCTCACCGTAATTCCGGGTCTTCGCGTAGGGGATCAGCTTCAGTTCTTCCCAGACCTGGAGTTGGAACGGCGTGCCCTCCGGAGCGAGGTTGATCTCGAAGACCATGCGCTCGCCCGCGAAGTATTCCTTGAGTTCGCTCTCGATCTCATTGGTGTGGCCGGTGTCGTGCAGGACCTCGATATCGTCGGCCTTGAGCCGGTCGACGATTGTGGGTCCGGTTACCGCCTCCAGGAATTCGATGTGGGTCAGCATTCCGTCAGCGTTGGCCACTATCAGCAATGGACCGCAGGGCGAGTCGATGGTGCTGGTAAAGTTAGTCCACATTTCTCATCAACTGTCTGCTGCGGTCGATGAAACACAGCACCCAGCGGCTTTTCCTCGCCTCGGGGTGCTCGACGTACCGTCAGGTATGCCTCCGCGCCCCTCGGGTCGAAAAATCCCCTGGGCACAGCACCTCACCGACCTCGCGACGAAACCCGGTGAGAAGTGCGGACTTGTCATGGTTAAAACCGAGCTTACTCCGCTTCGGTGCGAAATGACAGCGGGGACTCGGCACTCGGTGCCGAGAAAGGGGTCAGGGGTTAGGGAATAGGGGCCAGGGGCCGCGCGGTACCCTAAACCCTAATCCCTAATCCCTAAATCCTAATCCCTTGAGCCTCGTCAACGCGACTCGACGGACTCCCGGACCCTGATGGCCGCAGCAAGAGCCGCAGCGCCGGTTCGGCCGTCGACCAGCGGGGCTTTCCGGCCCCGGCAGGCCCTGACGAAGGCGTCAATCTCGGCGCCCAGCGGTTCCTGCTTCTGGACCTCCACGAGGCGCGGCTCGATGTCTGCGCGTTCCTCATGGCGGACCAGACGTGCGGACTGGACCGTTTGCTCTGCGTAGTCGATGGAGAAGTAGCCCTCGTTCGCGAAGAGGCGCAGTTTGCGGATACGTTCGGCCGAAACCCGGCTCGCGGTCAGATTGGCCACGAGACCTGAGGGGAATTCGACCCAGGCGTGGCAGAGGTCGACCTTGTCGGTCAGCACGTTGACTCCGACTGCGCGGATGTCCGACGGTTCTTCCCCGGCGACGG
>DAOWGJ010000258.1 GCA_030637505.1 Holophagae bacterium | reverse complement strand
TCGGCAGCGAGCGCCGCAGTCGAGCTTGTAAAGACGAGCCGGCCGTAGTTACGTTCGATCATACCCGGTAACACTTGATGTGACAGGTAGAAAGGCCCATCCAGATTGATCCGAATTGACTCGTGCCAAACCGCCGGATCCTGCTCCCAGAGGACTTTCTCATGAGCAGAACCGATACCGTGGTTACAAACCAGGATGTCGATGGGCCCAAGCTGTTGCTCTGTCTGGGCAACGGCTTCCGCGCAGCCTGCCATCGTTCCCAGGTCGGCAACTACGTATTTCAAACCCGACGCAGCAAGGTCTTTCTCGCTGCGGGCGACGCCCATCACTCCGGCGCCGCGCGCCGCCAGTAGTCTTGCGGCGGCAAGGCCGATTCCACGGCCTGCACCAGTGACCAACGCGATTCGTCCTTCGACTCCAGCCATGCGTCGATGCCTCCCTTGATGTATCACTCTGAAAATTCAGGTCGGCGTACAAAGTCTACCCGAAATCAGCAAGTGAACAGAATAGTCCAAATCGCTTGTATAAGTGTCTCTATTCCCGGCCACGACGACGAGGTTTTCCCCTTGTTTGGCCTATCGTTGGAATCTCCGTCAGGCGCTAGCCCGACCTTCTCACCGGTTTTCGAAGCGAAAGGTGCAAAACGTAATGAGGTTCGGTGATCTCGCAAGATGAGTGAGCGAAGGCGTACTTACGGTCCGTTGAGAGAGCGAATCGAGAAATCGCCGAAAATCGTTGTGTTTTGCGGCTTGCAGCCGGACACCGGTGAGAAGGTCGGGCTAGGTAGGGCTCATGTCAGCGCCTGCGGCCCCACGCCCCTGCCACGCCCGCTTGACCAGCCCTGCGGACATCTCTCCGAGATCCTCGAAGAAGGTGTAGAAGACCGGGACGACCAGGAGGGTCAAGAGGGTGGCGGTGGTCAGGCCGCCGATCAGGGTCAGGCCGAACGAGGTGTAGGAGAGGCCGATCGACGAGGCGCCCGACAGGGTCACGGGGATCATGCCGCAGATGGTGGTCATGGCGGTCATCATGATCGGTCGGAAACGCCTTTCGGCAGCGAGGAGCAGTGCATCCCGGCGGGGTGTGCCGGCCTCGCGCAGGCGGTTGGTGTAGTCGACAAGGACGATACCGTTGTTGACGACGACGCCGACCAGTAAGACGATGCCGACGACTCCGAGCCCGTCGAGGTCGTAGCCCGTGGCCAGGTGGGCCCAGACGACGCCGATGCCGGCAAGGGGAATGGTCGTGATGATCGACAGGGGCAGGATGGCACTCTCGAACAGGAAGCCCATCAGAAGGTAGATGAAGACGATCGAAAGGGCGATGGCGAATTTCATGCCCTCCATGTCCTCGCCGCCGCCACCGGGGCGGACCCGGCCCATCTGATCGCCGAATCGTACGCCCTCGGGCAGGTCCAGTTGGTGTTGCACGGCCTCAATACGGCGCCGGGCCTCTTCCTCCCGGCCCTCCTCCAGTTCCAGGGTCAGTGTCCGCTGGGTGCGTTTATCGCGGCGGAAGATGTGGCGCACGCCCTGGAGGTGCTCAACCTTTGTGACACTGGACAGAGGTGCGAACCCGCCCTGGCCCGTCGGCACGTAGAAGCCTTTGAGCTGGTTGAGGTTTTCGCGGTCCTCTTCGCGGAACCGGACGCGGACCGGGATGTCCTCACCTCCGGTTCGATAGCGGGCCAGCTGTTGACCACGCAGGGCATAGCCGACGACTCCGGCGACGACCTGGGGATTGATCTGTTGCTGCTGGGCCCTCTCCCGGTCTACGATCAGACCGATCTCGTTGGGCGGGGGGTCGGCCGAGGATTTCAGGCCCAGCACCCCGGGGATGGCGGCGAAGATCGTTTCGAGATTCTCGGCGGTCTCTTCCAGGATTCCGGCATCTTCGCCCCACAGGGTGACCACAGCTACGTCCTTCCCCTCGTCGCCCTGTTGGCTTTCCGATCCGGTGAAATAGCGGACTCCGGGTTTCTTCGGCAATGTATCCAACACCTTTTCGGTGGCCTCGCGGGGCGAGATCTTGACCGTGCGCGGGCTCTCGAAAAAGCCCTGGAGTTCACCGTGGCTCGCGGTGTGCCAGAGAAACCAACCCGAAAGGCCCAATTCCTCCTGCAGGTCCTCTATCGTGCTCTCGCACTGGAGAAAGAAATCTTCGGTCTCTGAGAGGGTCATACCCTGGGGCATGCGCACGTCGATCTCGAAGCCCGAGCGCTCCTCCTCCTGCATGTCGACGACCTTGATCTGTTTTTGTGCTACACCCATGGTGGCGGCAAAGATCACGAGGCATACGACCAAAAGATCGAGGCGGCGATCGAGGAAGAAGCCCAGCAGACGGGTGTAGCTGTCGTTGAGACGCCCGAGAGTCGCATCGTAGACGTTGGCCAAAGCGGCCGTGAATCTGTCGTACCCCGCGCGAATCCGACCGTCGTTTGTCCGCCCGTTCTTCAACGTTAAATAGACTGAGAGGGGAACAAAGACACCCGCGATGGCCAGTGAGGCCAACAGGGCGACGCAGATCGGCAGGGCCAACCGCATCAGGAAGAACTGGCCCTGACCTTCGACCAGCGAGACCGGCACGAAGACGATGACCGTCGTCAGGGTGGCTGTCGTGACGGCCAGAGCGATCTCTCCGGCGCCCTGGATTGCAGCCTGGCGGCGCGGCAGGCCCTCTCGATGGAGCCTGTGGATGTTCTCGCCGACGACGACGGCGTTGTCGACCAACAGGCCGACTGAGATCATCAGGCCCAGGAGCGAGAGGATGTTGAGGCTTTCGCCGGCAAAGAACATGACGGCAAGAGCCGCCAGTAGAGAGAGTGGGATACACAGGGCGATGATCAGGGTCATGCGCAAACGGCGCAGGAAGAAGAACAAGACAATCGCGGCGAAAAGACCGCCGATCTTGCCGGCGTTCAGCAGGGTATTGAGGCTTTCGAGAATGACGGCGCCCTGGTCGAACAGAGGCACCATGCCGATGTTTTGCAGGCGGGGCCTCTCCTGCATCGCATCCACTTCCGTCTGGATGCGGCGGGCGACCTCGATCGTGTTGGCCTGGCCTTCCTTGAGGATTATCAGGGCCACCGCCGGTTGTGAGTTGGCCCGAATCCGGAACTTCCGTTCGGGCGGCTTGTACTCGACGGTGGCGATGTCGGAGAGCTTGATGTGCGGCGAGATCTGCCGGTTTCGAATGGACTCGAGATCGGTGAAACGCGCGACCGAGCGTAGGAGCAGCTTGCGGCCGCCCCAACGGATGTCGCCCGAGGCCATGGTGAAGTTGTCGGCGCCGAGGTCCTGCGCGACCTGGTAGATATTGAGGCCGGATGCCTCCGTGCGGCCGCGGTCCAGCTCGATGAAAATCTCCGGTTCTTGCAGGCCGTTGATCTCGACCGAGGCGACGCCGTCGAGGCGTTCGATTCGCATGACCACTTCCCGTTGAATCAATCGGTAGGGATCGCCCATATCCGGGTCGTAGGTCAGGCCGAGGACATACACCGGAATGGACGAGGCATCCTCTTTCCGGATGAAGATGCGGTCGGCATCACTGGGCAGACGGACTCGGGCCCGCTCGACCCGGTCACGGACCTCGCGGTAGGCAACGTCCATGTCGGTACCGTTCTTGAAGTTCATGAAGACCCGGCCGAATCCGGTACGTGACATGGAAAACTGTGAGTCCAGCCCCCGTACAGTGCTGAGTTCCTCCTCGAGAGGGCGAACGATTTTCTCAAGCACCTCTTCCGGCGGCGCGTCTCGCCAGGGCACCTGAACGGCGAGAAACGGGGGCGAGAAGCCGGCAGGAATCAGCTCCAGTGGAATGCCGAAGGTCGAAATGACGCCGACGACCACCAGCGAGGCCATCAGGACCAGCACGGAGACCCGCCGGCCCAGCGAAAAGCGGGGCAGCGTCTCCTCAAAGCGTGACAACTTCGGTGTCATGCTCCCCACTCCTCGCGGGCGGTGAGAGGCTCATGTCCCAGAAGACGTTCGGCCAACCGGTCGAAGATCACGTAGACCGAGGGAATGATCAAGAGGGTCAGAACCGTCGAGGCCAGCAGTCCGGAAATGACCGTGACGGCCATTGGGCTTCGCAGCTCGGCGCCGTCACCGAAGCCCAGGGCCATTGGCAACAAGCCGAGGACCGTCGTCGCCGTGGTCATCAGGATCGGCCTGAGGCGGACCGATCCCGCCGTCACGACGGCCTCGTCACGCGCGATGCCGCGGCGGCGCAGGGTGTTGATGTAGTCGATGAAGACAATGGCATTGTTGACGACGATGCCGGCCAACAGGATCATGCCGAGGAAGACGACGATTGACAGTGAGATCCCCAGTACATTGAGGGCGACGGCGGCGCCGAACAATGCCAGAGGGATGGTCACCATGATGACCAACGGTTGCACCAGGCTCTCGAACTGCATCGCCATGATGACGTAGACCAGGAAAATCGACAGTGCCAGGGCCAGGAGCAGGGAGGCGCGGCTCTTCTCCCATTCCTGGGTCTGGCCGGCGATAAAGAACGTCATGTCCTCGGGCCAGTCAACCGACTGCTGCAGGGCGCCATCGACCGCCTCGACTGCGCCGCCCAGAGATCCCTGGGCCAGGTTGGCGGTGACAAGCGCCACCCTCCGCCCGTCGACCCGCCGGACTTCCGAGGGCCCCTCGGCCAGCTGGACCGAGGCGATGGCGGATAGCGGAATCGGGCGTTCGCCGCCGGGATTGACGACGAAATCGCGGACCTGGGCCACCTGGGACCGGTCGGCCTCCCGGAAACGGACGACAATCGGCACCCTGCGGTCCCCCAGGTTGTAGAGCGTCGCCTCGGTGCCGCGGACAGCGTCGCGCACGCCCTCGGCGACCCGGGCGACGTCCAGGCCGTAGCGGGCCAGCTGTTCGCGGTCGTACTGGATCTGGACTTCGGGAGCGCCGGTGCGCTGGGTGGTCTCGACATCGGCCAGTTGGGGCAGCCCGGCCATCACCGTTCGGACCTCTTCGGCCATACGCCGCAGTTCGATCAGATCGTCACCGTGGATCTCCACCTCAATTGGTGTCTTGAAGGAAAAAAGAACGGGCCGGACCACCCGGGCGTTGACGTCGGGTAGTTCCAGAAGGCGTTTTCGCAGGCGTTCGATGACCGCAGCCTCGACCTCGGGGTCTGCCTGGTCGAGGATCACCTTGAAGCGGGCTGTGTTCTCGCCCTCATCCGAACGCTGTGAGGTCTCGGGGTCGAAGCCCAGGGTCAGGATCAGGGCCTGGATGTGCTCGTGTTCGGCCATCAGGGCTTCTTCCACAGGGCCGAGGACCTCGTCGGTCACTTCGAGGGGGGTGCCGACCGGCAGCTGGACCTCGAAGGTGAACTCGCCCTGGTGGACCTCCGGCAAAAGTTCCGAGTCCAGCTGCATGACCAGGGCCACGGTTGCCGCCAGTGTGACAGCGGCCAGCGCCAGCACCGGTCCGGGCCTGCCGAGCGCCCACCGGATCATCTTCGGGTAGATTCTGCCCAGACCGCCGAGCAGCGAGTCGACAATTGAAACCGGCACCTTGAGGATCCAGCGGAAAATGAAAGCCAGGACAGGCTGGAGCCCCAGGGTCCAGAGCAGAACCAGCATGGCGACAAGGCCGAGGGTCAGGCCGGTCACCAGTTCCAGGGCAAGACCGAACACGGTCCGAATCAGGAAGTAGGGCGCCAACACGACCGTGCCCCACCACGGAAGGCGGCGGGCATCGCGGCCGACCATCTTCACCGTTCGGGTGGGGAGAAGGGTGCGTGGGTCGGCGATCAGATTGCTCGCAGAAAAGCCGGTGCGGCTGGCAAGCATGGGGATCAGGAAGAGGGCGACCACCAGGGAGGCCAGCAGGGAGATCACCACGGCCAGCCCGAGATCACCGAAGGCCTGCCCCGCCACGCCCTGGACGAAGACCATCGGAATGAAAACCGCAATTGAGGTCATGGTCGAGGCAGCCACCGCCATTCGGACCTCGGTCGTGCCGCGAAGGGCGGCGGAACGTAAATCGTCCCCCTCCTCGAGGCAGCGGGAGATCGACTCCAGGACGACGATCGACGAATCGACCAGCATGCCGATGCCCAGGGCCAGGCCGCCGAGGGACATGATGTTGAGCGAGATGCCCATGATGTTGAGGGGCGCAAAAGTGACCAGCAGTGAAATGGGAATGCTGAGGGCGATGATCATCGTCGGGCGAACACGCTTGAGGAAGAGGAAGAGCACCAGCACGGCCAGTAGGCCGCCATAGATGGCAGTGTTGCGGACCTCGGCGACCGACGAGGCGATGAAAATCGACCGATCGGCGACGACCTTCAGGATGACGCCTTCGTTCGTTTGCAGTTCGGCAGCAAGGCCCGGAGGCGGGCCGCTGCGCCCGGGCGGTCCCCTCCTGCGAGGACCAGAGGCCTCGGCTGCCGTTTCGCCTTCAGGAGTGACCTCCCCGAGGCGGGCGCGGACCCGTTCTGCCAGGGCGACAATGTTGGCGTCCGCCTCCTTGAAGATCTCGATCTGTACGCTCTCTGAGCCTTCGGTCCGGGTGGAGATCCGGCGCTCCTTATGGCTCCATTGCACATCACCGAGGTCACGGATTCGGATGGCGCGATCGCCCCGCATCTCAACGATGGTGTCGGCAATCTGTTCGAGGCTGGTGTATTCGTTGAGGGTGCGGACCATGTACTCGGTGCGCCCCTCTGTCAGTGTGCCGCCGGCGACGTTGACGTTCTCCTCCCTGAGGCGCCTGACGACGGTGGCGATCGAGGTGCCGGTCCTTCGCAGGCTGTCTCGTTTGATGCGGATCTCGATCTCTTCTTCGAGTCCGCCACGGACTCGTACCGCGGCGACGCCCTTGATCGGCTCCAGCGCGCGTTTGACCTGCAGTTCGGCGATACGGCGCAGGCGCCGCAGGCCCTCCTCGCCCTCGAATCGATCATCGGACCCGCCAAGACTGAGTTCCATCACAGGGTCCAGCGAGGGGTCGAAGCGAAGGATCAGGGGCCGCTCCGCCTCGTCGGGCAGGAAAACAAGGTCCAACTTCTCCAACGTGTCCTGGATGGCGGCGGACATTGTCGTGTCCCAGGAGAACTCCAGGACGACGTCGGACAGGCCGGCGCGAGAGACCGAAGAGATGCGTCTCAAGCCTCCGATGACGCCCAACGCCTCTTCGAGGGGTCGGGTGACGTCGTTCTCGACCTCTTCCGGGGCGGCCCCGGGGTATTCGGTGCGCACCGTCAGGGTGGGGTAGGACATCTCGGGCATCAGGGTGACCGGCAATCGACCGTATGAGAAGTAGCCGAAAACGACCGCGGCCAGGAAGACCATCGTCACCGCGACAGGACGGTCGGTGATGAACGATGCAGCACTCGTCAAGGGCGAGGCGGGGCGGTTCATTGAAGCGACCATCGCAAGAAGACATTTGAACCGCGAAGACGCAAAGAGCGCAAAGAGAGACGCAAAGGAGATTTTTGGAGGGGGTTTTTCAAACGTTGCAGTTCTATCCCCATTTCCTTGGCGGTTCCTTCGCGTTCTTTGCGTCTTTGCGGTTCTTTTTGTTGTGCCTCTTTGTGGCTATTCATCGTTCTCGCCGTCATCTTCGTCTTCAGGCTCCGGATCGCCCGGCAGGCGGACCTTGGCGCCGTCCTTGAGGCCCGACTGGCCGGCGACGACGATCTCATCTCCGAGAGCGAGGCCGTCAGTGGGCTCCAAATACTCTGTGTCTTCGAGGGCCGGGATGATCGGCAGACGCTCCACGGTACGTTCTTCCCCCAGCCGAAATACGAAGACCTGGTCGTTGTCATAGACCAGGGCTTTCTTGGGGATGCGGATCGCCTGCTCGTGGACGGCAGTGACCAGCTCGACCTGAACGTACATTCCGGGTCGCAGATCCTGTTGCCGCGGGGTGGCCACGGTGACCTTGATGGTGCCGGTGCCGGGGTCGACGACGGGTGAGATTCGGTCTATGGCGCCTGAAAAGACCAGGCCGCCGAGGGCGTCGGCGGTCAGGCGTGCGGGCTGGCGGCGTTCGAGCCGGGGCAGTTCCTGCTCGGGAACATAGATCCGGGCCACGATCGAATTAAAGTCGACGATGCGAAACAGGGGCTGATTGACCGTGACGAAATCGCCGAGGTTGACGCTGCGTTCGGTGATGACGCCGGAGATCGCCGCACGGACTTCGGTGTAGGCCAGCTGCCGCTGTGCCTCTTCGAAAGCCAGGCGAGCCTGGTCGGCCTGGTACTCGGCATCGATGAAGACCTGCTTGCTGACCAGGTCCTGCTCGAAAAGGCTCTTTTGCCAGTCCAATTCGCGGTTGCGCTGGTCCAGTTGGCTGGTGGTCTTGGCCAGAGACGCGCGCTGTTCCTCGTCTTGGAGGCTGACCAGCAACTGGCCTTTGCGCACGGTATCGCCCTCCTCGACAAGGAGCTTGATAACCCGTCGGGTGGCCTCGGCATAGACCTGGACGTCCCTCTCGGCCTCGAGGGTCGCCGAAAACCTGAGTGTCGCCTCGATGCGGCCTTCTTCGAGAGCCGCGACCTCCACGGGAATCGCTTCGACTTTTCGTTCTTCGCTTTCGCCGCCACCGCCGTTTTCGAAAGTACGGGCCTTGACCTCGCCGCCATTGCAGCCGGCCGATAGAACCGCAATAGCGATGACCATCGCGAGCGCCACAATCGTTTTCGATTTTGGAATTCCCACCTTCTCCTCCAAATTTGATCCCGGATGGGGCTAGTCGGCCACCATGCCGTTCTGCTGTTGCTGGGACGAACCGGTTCCTGGTGTCCCCCCTGCCCATCATTACGGGAAAAGACCGTTCAGGTTCGCAGGAAGGGGTCCCTGTATGATGGGTTGATGTTTTGCTGTATTGATGTTTTTATGTTACTCTGTTGATGGAGGTCTTATGGCGAGGATTACCATTAGTCTGTCGGATGACCGACATCGTGCCCTCAAGGAAGCGGCGGTTCGTCAGGGGAAAACGATTGGCCGCCTGGTCGAAGAGAGCCTTGAGCTGTACGGCGTGCGGTCGGTGGAAAGTGCGGCACAGTTGGTTGCCCGGGCACGTAGGAACGCGGGGTTGTCGGAACAGGATGCTCTCGAAGTCGCCCTTGAAGAGGCTCGGGCTGTGCGCAGTTCATGACCGCAAGGATCCTGATCAATGATACCAACGTGGTGGTCGCCGGGTTAGTGACGTCAAACCCCGATTCACCTACCCGGTGGATTCTCGACGGCATGCTCGGCGGTCGATTTCCGTTCCTGCTTTCTGCGGAGCTGCTTGCGGAGTACCGGGAGGTTCTATTGCGCCCCAGAATCGCGGCGTTCCATGGTTTGGAGGAGGGCGAAATCGATCGGATCCTTGCGGAGCTTGTTGCCAACGCCGTGTTTCGGGATCCTCAGTCCACCTGTCCCGTGCAAGGGCCGGATCCGGGCGACAACCACCTGTGGGCCATGCTCGCCTGTGAAGCCGGGGCGGCGCTGGTCACTGGCGACAAGCGACTGCTCGATAATCCGCCTGACGGCAGCGCACTTCTGAGCCCAAAGGAAGCAGTCGAAGGAATTCGTTGAGAAGTGCCGCCGGAACGTCAATGCGGCTTACTGAGTCCGAGTCACAACCAGAACGGAATCAGGTGGCGCACGGGTTCCGGTGTTTTTGTGTCCTCGTCCGTTTTCCCGGGTTTCGGGGGTGCGAGGATCACGAGTTCATGCCGCCCCTGTTTGAAATCGTCCACAGGCAAGAAACTGATGATCCCCTCGAGAGCCGTGCCGGGTTCTACGGTGAAATCAAAATGGAGCCTCTGCTGGTGTTCGCCGTCGAGGGAGATCTGGAACAGTGAACCCAGACATGCGGCCGTCTCGATCACTTGAGCATCGTCGAGCTTCTCGCCTCGACCGACATCAATCCCATTCTTGCTGAGGGGTTGGAGATTGGGGCAAACCGAGGCAATGAGAGGGTTGTGGTAGCGCGGTATATAAGGGATGAACAGCTTGAGGTAGGGCCCTGCGACGATGTCCTTTTGGATTGTCGGAATCTTTGGTTCAACTGAATTCGGTTCGCGCAGGTCCCGATAATGCCGCGGGTCCATCCCCTGCTCGCGCAGACTGTCCGGGAAAAATGTCAGACTGTCGATTCGGACAATGCCCTCTCCAAAAAATGTCCCGCCGATATGAAACAGGCCAAGGGTGAGAACGGAGCCCAGGATGACCATGCCCACCTTGGTGTCGGAGATGTTGCTCCCAAGCGTGAGTTGAGTCGTTCCGACAAGACGCATGGGCGAAACGGCGTACGCGATATTCACCAACAGGCGGATCAATGTCTCCGGGACACCGCCGGATTTCACACGGGAGCCAAAAAACTTGTCAAGTGACTGGGCCAATTGTTGGAGGACGACAACCAGAGCGATGAGGCTCCAAAAGAGGATGGTGGCGCCCTTACCTCCCAAAAACGCCCAAGAAATGGCGAATGAGAGAGCTACCACTGCCCAGATAACGACCACGGAATAGACAAAGACGAAGACGATCAAAAAGCCGAACGAGAAGACCAGACTGCACAGATCGTCGACTTTCTCGATGCTCTTGGCAAGGGAACCGATGCCGGCCCGATACCGTTTGATGGTGGCAGGCCCCAGTTTGAGATGATCCCATCGGATGCCGTCAGGGAAAACACTTTCCAGGCCGAGCAGACCGATCCAAAAACCACGCATCATCAGGTGGAGCACAAATGTGGCGATCAGTGCATAGAGAACCATCTGGAGATAGGCTGGACCGATGGTCCCGAGCAAACGAAGTGTTCCGTCGAGACTCGCCCTGAAACTGGTGAACCATCGGTCGAAAACAGGGGGCACGTGGATGAGCCCGAACACCAGAGCTCCCGAGACCAGGAGTTCCATCTCATAGGTGCGGGCGTGCAAGCCACTGAACCGGCTTCGACGGTTCTCAGGGGTCTGCGATGCCTTGGACTCGGTGTTGCTCATGGGCTTCGGCCACTCTACCACGGTCTCAGGAAGACCCCTGCAATCGCGGTCCCTTCGGGCGATAATGGGTAGGGCCGAAGAAATCCAGGATCACTCCTGAGGATGGAATCGGTTGTCCCAATCCAGCGGCTCTAAACCGAGCCTCAGATCGGCTGTCTTTTCGCTGTTGTCGGCTTGAATCTCTCTCGCCGGCGAACACGCGGTCACCAGTCCGGCCAGGGTAGCCAAGGAACAACAGAGCGCCAGGACCATCCTTGTCGATTGATTCTTCATCGCCATGTTCTGCGTTTTCCTTTTGAATTGCCTTGAGAAGGTCAGCCTAAGGCGCCTCACCCTCGCCGGGTCCGAAGGACTGAAGGGCCAGATAGCTGGCGCCGAATCGTTTGATGTTGTCCAGCTGCTTGTCGTACTGGTCGAAGTGGCGCTCCTCGTCGGCGACCAGCCCCTCGAAGATCTGTTTGGACGCGGAGTCGGCGTTGGAACTGCATTCCAGAGCCGCCTGGTTGTAATCAATTGCGCTCTGCTCTTCCATGGCGGTCGCCTTGATAAGCATCGCTTCGGGTTCGGTGATCTTGTCGACCTCCTGGCTGGGGACCAGTTCGACGTCACCCTTGAGAAAGAGGATGCGTTCAGCAAGGAGTTCGATATGCATCATCTCCTCGATCGCGGTCCTCTTGAACAGCATGGCCAGAGGGCCGAAGCCCAGGTCGTCAAGGTGGAAGTGGAAGTACATGTATTGGTGAACGGCCCACAGTTCGTCGGCGGCCGCCTCGTTGAGGAGTTGGATGCTCTTGTCTCGGTTCATGAGGTCCTCCCATCGGCCTTCGCGGCCGGGCAATCGATTGTCCCATAGTCCTGCCTGACAGCCACAGGAAGCACTCAGACAGCCTGCTGACCAGGCGTCCGCCTCTTCAGACACTGTCTGTAAATCCAGACAGTCAGTGCTGACTCTGATGCCGGCGATTCCGCGTTGGGCTTTCACAAGAATGGCGTGTAACTAAATTAGAATGAGATATTTATAGATTTTGTCGTCGTAGTTGGTCATTTCTGCGGCATGTGGCACGGAGTTTGCCACTGTCACCGTGAGTCCCACTGCCGGATCAACCGGCAGGGACCGTGGAGGATGCCATGAGTAGGATTTCACGTCTTCAATTTCGTTTTGGTCCTTCTAATGTTGCTGCGCATCGCCGTTCGGTCGGTCGCAGTTGTGGGCTGCGATCGGCGGTCGCTGGCGCCCTTGCGATGGTTTTGCCCTTTGCAGGCTGTACCTTTCAGCGTGCCTACATATCATACGCCGAGGCCGACGCCGAATTGCCGCTGCGCGCCACATCGTTCAACGGTCAGGCGCTGGGGGTCGTTCGGACCTCTGAGGGCGGCGCCATATGGAAGGAATGCTCCACAGTTGCCGAAGCCTCGATCTGGGTCCTGATTCAACAGACCAAGGCGCTGGGAGGAAACGCTATCGGTGATATCCGATGGTTTCCTTCCGAGGTCAAGATCTCCGGCCAGGAGCCGGTCTGCAAGCAAAAGTGGGGTTGGATCCTGATCTGGCCGATCCTGGCTACCCCGGCCTTTCAGAGGGTCCGTGTCGAGGCGGTTGCCTACCATGTGGGACAGTCGACGTTTACCGAAAACATTTACATCATTCCCGATACGCCCGCTGAGCAGGCGGAGCTGGTCAGACAGGTTCTTTCGGAGACGCTATCCGCCGGTTCTTGAGGCGAGAAGTGACGGGGCCGCTGGCTGAAACCGTCTCGTTCTGCATTGAAGTGAGGATGGACGGTGAACTGACATACCATGGTAGTCCGAATGACCAATCGAAGGCTGTCATGACGGACCGTCCTCGCAACGGGTGGTATCGGGGGTTTCCCGCCGGGCCTCTGGCGCTCGCGCTGTTCGTGCTCCTGGTCTGGGGTGGCGCAGCGGCGGCGCAGGCCCAGGAGTCGTTGCATCTCGAGGAGGGCCGTTTCTTCATCGAGACGATCACTGTCGAGAACGAACGCTCCCTGACCAGTGAAATCGTTGTCTCCGAGTCGCGTCTGATGATCGGACAGGAGTACACCGAAAGCCAGCTTCGCGACGCGATCCACCGGGTGCTCCGGTTGCCTTTGGTGCTTGACGCCAACTTGAGCCTGCGCAAGGGCAGCCGGCGGGGCCTTTACGAACTGGTTATTACGATTCGGGAGTCGCGGCTCTGGTTCTGGGGAATTGACCTCGAGATGGTGGCGTGGAGCGAACCGGTCTCGGTCAGCGGCCTGACCACCACCGACACGGTCGTCGGTTCAGTAGGCCTGATCGGACGTCGGTTTCCGGCGGGCAGGCACGGGCTCTTTTATGCTGCGCTTGGTGGCACCGACGGAACCATCCAGCTTGGCTACACCCACTACGATCCCTTCGGTCGTGGGGGTGTGCTCGGGCTGAGTTACGGCTGGGCCGACTGTGCCCCTGAAACCGAAGACGGGGTTTCGTCCTCTGACCCCGGTGACTCGGGATGCCAGACCGAGGTGCTCGGACTCGGACTGGATCCAACCTATAGCTCGTGGAGCACTCTCGGCTACAGCCATAGGGCGCGCCTGACTCTCGGCATTCCGATCGAGGGCAATCATTCGCTCCGATTGCTGACTTCATACCGCTTCACAGACCTGGGGATCAGGCGGCAGGCAGTTGACACCGATCGACGGCGCTTCGGCCGATTCGAAAACCGAGAAGACCTGGAACTCAACTTCTCGTGGGTCTTCAACTCGCTGGATGACCCGGTCTTTCCCGGTAGCGGCGACATCATCGAGGCAGGCCTCGATCTCAAGTTGATGACCGCCGACATTCGGCAGTTCGATCTGACCGGCGACGCCGCCGAGGTGGTCAGTGGAGCCTCCTCAACTCAGGTCGCTGGGGTGGCCACCGGTCGCCACTACTGGCCGATCGGGGACAAACAGACCCTGTGGGTGGGTGGCGAATTATTGGTCGGTAGTTCAAGGGTGGAGGATCTGCCGGGTCCAGATCTCGAGTTGATCAATCAAAACTCACTGACCTGGGCGGCAGCGGCGAGCGCCGGGCATGGCGTGTTCCTGACGCGGATTCGTGACCATGGACGCTGGCGTGACCTTCGCTGGGAGAGTGACCTTCAGATCTTTTCCCATGGATTGGGTACAACGCCCGCGTCAGCCGATTTTCCGGGTCACGGAGCCCGGATCTCCACCGGTCTGACCTACCGCAACACCTGGGGCGTGATGCGCTTGCAAGTCGGCTACATCGCCCTGGAGCACCGGTGATGCGCCGCCTTGTCCTGACGGTGTTACTGGTGTTGCCGGCGTTTGTCGACGCTGCGGGCCAGGCGCCTGTGGCGGTGGTTGCCGAGTCCGGCGGACAACTGGTTCTCAGCCGCCTGCCGGCGATCCTCGGCGAGGAGGAGATCGAAGGTCAGCTGACCAGCGGTCTCACGACCACGTTCGTCCTGAGGGCTGAGGTGCCCGGGAAGAAACTAGTCGGCGGAGCTCGGGTCGACGTACGATTCGAGCTCTGGGACGAGGTATTCCAGGTCGTGGCTGTGGGCATCGACGGAGAGGGAGAGGGGCGGGAGCTGCTCGATCGCGAGGCCCTCGAGGCGTGGTGGGCCGATCTCAGTCTGACCGTGCTCGAATTTGAAGCCGATACCCTGGTGGTGGGGGAGACCATGAACCTCACTCTGGAGGTGGTGCCCTTCTCGCAATCGGAGCAAGAAGACACCCAACGGTGGTTCTCACGATCCTTTGCCGCCTCACAGGGACGGGGCGGCGGTCGCTTGACCGACACCGCAGAACGTCGGGGCGATTCTCTGGAAAAGGTGCTCGGAGTTCTGATGGCTACCTCGATCCAGCGTCGGCCGGTCTCGAGCTTCCGCTGGTTCATTGTGATCACGGGAGGTGACTAGGCGTGCGATACGCGACCCCGATTTTCTCCGTTGTGCTCCTGGTGGCAATCGCCGCGGTGCTCTTCCAGATGGTTCAGCGGCGGCTCTCTGAAGCAGCGTTCGCCTTTACCGTCAATCCGGAAGTCCTCGAGATGCTGGAGCAGTCGTTGAATGACCAGCGGGAACTTGCCCGTCTCCTGCCGCAGGAGTCCGAAGTGTATCGACAGCGATTCGCCGAGGCCGAACGAACTGTTCACCGGCTGCAAATCCTTTCCCACAGTCGTGACGCTTTGGTGAAGCGCTACGAGACGATTCTCCTGGTGGCCTTCGCCGTCATCGTCTTCAGTGTGGCCGGAATTTCCATCGCGCGTCACCTGCGGCTGCAGCCCCGTCTGGACCGGCTCAAAGACGCCCTGGCCGCGCTGGCGGCTGGAAGCACCGATATCGAAGTCGGCGCGGCGGGACGCGACGTTGTCGGCCGGATCGCGGCAATGATCGAGCAGACATCACGGGTCATGGCTCGGGATCGTCGACGGCTGGCGGAGCTCAGCAATCTCTCGTCCTGGCAGGAGGCGGCGCGACGCCAGGCGCACGAGATGCGAACCCCGCTGACTGGGGCCCGGCTCGAGATCGAGCGGCTTCGGGACCTGCTCAAAGATCAACAACTGAAGCATGCAGCGGCCGTTGACGATGCCGCCGGTGGAGCATTGCAGGAGATCGACCGCCTGGGGGCTTTCGCCCGCCGGTTCACAAGCTTTGCACGCCTTCCGAAAGCGCAATTGGAACCCGTCGACCTCGGTGCCGAGGCCATGATATTTCTGGATTCCTTTGGTGCTGCGTGGTCGAATTTGGACTTCGACCTCGAGGCGGCCCAAGGTATCGCAGTCGCGCTCGACCGCGAGATGATGAGGCAGGTGCTGACCAATTTGTGCGACAACAGCTCCCGATCGTTGGGTTCGAGTCGCGGATCGGTTCAATTGAGAGTGACGTCTGAGGGCAGTCAGGCGGTGGTTTTCGTCTCAGACAACGGCCCCGGGGTCGATCAGTCGATCAGAGACCGGCTGTTCGAGCCATACGCATCTACCCGCGCTGTCGGCGAAGGCATGGGCCTGGGGCTGGCAATTTCGAAGAAGATCATGCTCGATTTCGGTGGCGACCTTGAACTCTACGCCAGCTCGTCGAAAGGGACCACGATGCGGCTAACATTGCCCTTAATTGATTCAAAGGACAGTGCACCATGACCATTTCATTGATCGTAGAGGATGACCCGCGGATTCGGGCAAACCTGGTGTATCAGCTGGGTCGCCAGGGCCTGGAAGCGACCGCAGTCGAGACTGCCGAGGCGGCCCTGGATCACATGGCCGACAGCATTCCGGACCTGTTGCTGCTGGATGTCCGTCTGCCGGGCATCAGTGGAGTCGAGCTTGTGCAACGGTTGTCGGCGGAGGGCAGGCTGCCGCCTACCGTCGTTATCTCAGGTGAAGCGTCCATCAGTGAGACTGTCGAAGCCCTTCGTCTCGGGGTCCACGATTTCATCGAAAAGCCCTTCACATCGGAGCGGCTTGTACAGTCGGTCCGCAACACGCTCGACCACGCAGCACTGCGGCGTCAGGTGGCGCGGCTCCAATCCGAACTTGCAGGTGGTGAGGACCTTCTGGGCGTCTCGCCGGCAATGGACAGGCTCAGACAGCGAATCGCGCAGGCAGCGCCGACGGACGGGAGGGTCCTGATTCGTGGAGAGAGCGGGACCGGCAAGGAGTTGGTGTCCAACGCAATCCACCGCGGCAGCCCCCGGGCCGATCGTCCTTTTATCAAGATCAATTGCGCCGCTATTCCGACTCACTTGATCGAGGATGAGCTTTTTGGTCACGTCCGAGGCGCCTTCACCGATGCCCGAGCCGCGAAGGCCGGCCTGTTTGAGGAGGCTGACGGCGGCACCCTGTTTCTCGACGAGATCGGCGACATGGAACCGTCCCTCCAGGCTCGGCTGCTGCGAGTACTTGAAGACGGCCGCGTGCGGCGAATCGGCGACACCCGTGACAGAGCCGTCGATGTTCGCGTGATCGCGGCCACCCATACCGATCTCGAATCAGCCATCGAACAGAAATCTTTCCGCGAGGATCTGTATTTCCGGCTCGCGCATCTGCCGATCGAGGTGCCGCCCCTGCGCAACCGAGGCGAGGACATCCGATTACTCTTCGAGCATTTTGTCGAGCACTTCTGGTGTCTTCACCGCATGAGGCCGAGGAGAATCGAGGACAGTGTCTACCCCTTGCTGGAGGCCTACGCCTGGCCGGGCAACGTGCGCGAGCTGATGGCTCTGTGCGAACGCCTGGTGGTCTTCGGCGCCGACCCGATCACGCCGGATTTGCTGCCGCCGGTCTTTCTCCAGGGTGAGCCGGTCCCAATTGAAAAGACCTCGGTTGTCGGCGAGAACGCCGTGCTGCCGCTCAAGGACCACAAAGACCGCGCCGAGCGGGATCACATCGAGAGGGCACTCATGCTCAAAGGCGGCAATGTCTCGGCTGCGGCGCGATTACTTGAG
>DAOWGJ010000055.1 GCA_030637505.1 Holophagae bacterium | reverse complement strand
GATCATTGTGTGAATCACGAAATCCATGATTTGCCACGCCACGAAGACTGCGACAATCGCCAGGCCACATCTCTTGCTCATCTCATCCTCCTTGTATTGGATCAAGTCTCTGGACCATCGTAACCCGGGAATGCTGGACATTGCAGAGGAACGGATTGGAAAAGAAAGTGACCAGAAACTCGAAACTAGAAACTGGAAACTGAAAAAACACGCGAGCCGAGATGAGCCCGGCACTTCCCCCTTCGAAGTTGAGCGTTGAGCGTTGGACGTTTTTCTCCGTCTCCATGCCACAATAACCGCCGTGTTGAACTCAGCCCTGATCCGTCGCGGTCGAATAGTCCTGGTCAATGCCGCGCGCCACCTGATGGTGCCTCTGGAAAACCTCGGGGCGGCGTGGATTGTGATCGTCTTCCGGGATGGCGCCGCCGAATGGGGTGCATTTGTCGGGACGCAGATTGTTGTCGGTCTGATGGTCCATGCCTTGTCGTGGGGCAACAAGGACTGGTTGCTGAGGCGTGCGGCGGAGGAGCCGGCATCCATGGGCCGGTTGTGGCAGGGGGCCTTGTGGGCCCGGGCTCGGTTCCTTCCGTTGGCAATTGTGGTCGCGTTTTTTCTGGGGCATGACGCGGCGACCGGCGTCTGGGTTGTCCTGTGGATCCTCGCGGCCTTTCTCGTTCAGAGTTTTGATGCGCCGGTTCTTATCACTCGCCGGTTTTCAGCGGCGATCGCCATCGAAGTGGCGGCTTTTGCGGCCGTCGTCCTGCTTCTCACGCAACCGGCGGACCTCGGGGCAGAGACCGTAATCAGGGCATGGGCCGTCGGGGCGTTGGTCAGAGCCATGTTCCTGTTGGTTGTATTGCTGAAACGTTTGGGTCCTGGTTTCGTTTTAGAGGTTGAACCCCGGTACTTCGCAGCGGCGGCGCCTTTTTTTCTATTGGGCCTTAGCGGCATGCTCCAGTCCAAGATGGATCTCTACATGGCCAATCTCATGCTCGACGACGCCGAGGTCGGGCGCTACCAAGTGATTGTCAACACCTTCATCATGCTGCAGGCCGGGGGTGCCTTTTTGGTCGTGCCCTTCGCAAAAACGCTCTATCGGGCGAAAGAAGCGGTCCTTGCTGCGTTCGCGCGATCGGTGTGGTTAATCGGAATCGGTATCACCGCAGCCGGGATCGGGGGCGCCTGGGTCTTGCTCAACGGGGTCTATAGCTTTGGCCTGGGGCCGTCGTGGTTCGTGCTTGGGGCATTACTCGTCTTGCCGGTGTTCGGCTACGCTCCACGAGTCTATCGGCTCTTTCGTGCCGGACAAGAGAGGACGGTTGTCATCATCAGTCTGGCGGGCGCCGGGGTCAATCTGGTGGTGTCAGTCGTGTTGCTCCAGACCCTCGGGGCGGTCGGCGCCCTGATCGGCAGTGTTGTTTCCCAGTGGGTGACCCTGGGCCTCGTTTTCGCCGGCATTCCTCACCAATCTCCAGCTGCAGGGTCCGATACACCGTAATCTCCGGTTTTCTCTCGCCTCGCTCGGGGGTACCGCAAGTGTTACTTCTGTCGTTCGTCTTAAGAGAACACCATCCTCACGGCGTCTTGGACCTTTCGCTTCGGGCGTTGATCAGAAGTGTGGGCTCGGAATCAGAAGGTATCGAGGTCTCCGAAATTGAGCCGTAGATCTTCCACGGTGACATCCGGCCGGCACCTGAGAACTCCGACGGGCCAGGAGTCGAACCCGGTGAATTGGTGAGACAAGGCTCTTTCAAGTTTGGTCTTCACGGTGCACTGGAAGAGAAGGGATGAACAGCCGATATTTCGAGCCATCCGCATCAATGTCCCGAGAGCCGGGGCGAGGTCATCGATGCCGGTCGAATCAAGGTCACCGATCTCCAATGCTGAGTCCGCTGCGACCCACGCGGCCGCCCCACCGGCATTGATGACGGCCGAGGGACGTCTCCGTTTGCTGTGGAGGTACGATCTGGAATAGTCGACGCACAGCGCCCCGTTGGCTGCGTGTGAATTTCGAATCCCATCGGAAACTCTTGACTGATTGAGAATCTTGGATGCGATCGACAGATGGAGTCGGTGGAGTAGAGGAATTCGCCGGGCCAGTCGTCCAAGAGGCACGGTCGCGACAGGGATCTTGAAACCACGCATCCGGGGCAGCCACGAAAAGCCGTGGCGGTCCAGTGCGCGGTGGGCTTGATCGTTGGGAAGTGTAAAAAAGAAATCAACGCCACGTTCCCGGGCGATGTTGAGGGCCTCGGCGAGAAGTCGGTCATGAAGGCCCGTTCCGCGCACTTCGGGCAGTGCGGCCAGATCGCAGACCTGTGCGCCGAGCAACTGCTGGTTATTCGAGGTGAATCTCTGAGGCAGAATCCCAGTGGAGGCGATGGGCTGATCACCGTCGACCGCCATTCGAGCAAGGCCGCCGATCCCGAGAAAGGAGGTGTCGTACTTGTGACGCAAATCTTCAGGATCGAAGGGACGCTTGAACACCCTGGAGAACAGGGAGGCCAGGGCCGGCATCCGCTCGTCGGTCAGGGCGACATGCCGGATGTGCTCCGCCATCAATAGCGTCCACGTCTCAGGGCCCGCTCCTGGACTCCGGAGTCGACGAATGGGTTAACGACCAGTCGATCGATGACCCTCGGATCTTGGAGGTCCTCCGGAAACCGGTATTCCACGGCTGCCTGATGTTGAAAGCCGATCCGAGCAGCCCGTTCGACGAGGTCCCGGCTGTAGGCGCCGTCGGGCCATGACAGGGATGTCACCGGCCGGTCGATCAACTGCTCCAGGAAGGCCCTGGATTGGCGGAGTTCCTCCTCCGCCCGCTCTTCCGGCATGGCGAGGAGATTTGTGTGGGTCAGGCCGTGGCAGCCGACCTCGACCAATTTTGAAGCCGCCAGAATCCGAATCTCGTCCACGGTCAACTGGCGCCACAGGTGACGTTCGGACTGGAGTCCATTGTGAACGATTGGGGCAAGGTGGTCGACGACGGCCCGTGTGAAGGGGGCGTCGGCCGTTTTGCATCGCTGCTTGAGCGATGCTCCAGTGACGGATGAGACCAGGCCCCTGCGAGGCTTCAGTTCCCATCTCTCGTCAGAGATCACGATCGATGCCTTGACAACCTCTGGCGCCAGATCGACAACATCAGGCCACAGAAGGTCCCTGCCGTGGAGGGCGATGGCGGTCAAAAAGAAGGTGGCGGGCAGTTCGAGATCTTCCAGAATCGGCAGAGCGTTGACCAGGTTGTTTGCGTAGCCGTCGTCAAAGGTCAGAGCAACGGAGAATCGATCGGGCGCCAGCTCGTCGGAAAAGAGGCGTTCGAGCGGGACGATGTCACAGGAGGATTGCAGCCGCTCAAGGAGCGTCCTGAATCGAGCAGGGTCGAGGAAACGACTCCGGATCGGCAGGTGGTTGGCGTCGCCGATACCGTGAAACAGCAGTACGCCGCAGCCGGTCCGGGGGTGTTGCAAGACCGAGTTGAGACCCGCGGCCATCAGGGCCCCTTCGATCCTCCACCGGATTCTGCGAGCCGATCGGGCCGCCAGAGACATGCCGGGTCTTTCAGTCATCTAGGGTTTCCCCGCCGATGCATCGGATCCCCGTCGGGACCCTTCGATATAGCCCAACGCTTCCAGCTGGGTTGTGTCGTCTACAACGGGCACATATTCGGTCGGCCCCAGTTCTTTCCTCAGGGCGGTGTCGGCCGCGAGATGCCGTTTGAGGATCGTATGGAGACTGGCGGCGATATCGGGCCGTGCGTCGAAGACGTTGTCACTCTCGTAGGGGTCTGCGTCGAGGAGATACAGGGCCTTGGCCGGCTGATCGATGCGGTTCCACCAGTTCGTGCCCTCGACCTGGGGTGTCACCTTCAGCGTTGCGCCGGCTGCGCGAATGGAGTGCCAATTGGGCCCCTGGAGGGGTGCGCCGGCGAACACCGGGCGGGCGAGGGGG
>DAOWGJ010000182.1 GCA_030637505.1 Holophagae bacterium | reverse complement strand
ACCAGCCAGGTCTGGTCCTTGTGCCGGGCCACCAAGATGATGGCGTCCTGGGGGTTGAGCATCGCTGAGCAGTGGGGGCAGGAGTAGGTCCATTTCATCGGGCGGCCCTCCATTCTGTGGTTCTTACTTTGAATATGGGGCTTGGAGGGAGTTTTTGCCAGTTTGGTGCTGCATGATAGTATGAATCCGAGGTGAAAATATTATGTCGGCGGTCAAGATTGCAACCAGTGTCCCTGCGGAGCAGTTCCGGAATCTCGAGGCTGTTCGGAAGAAATTGGGTCTCAAGAGAAGTACCGTAGTCCAGGAGGCTCTGGCACTTTGGTTGGCAGGCAAGGAGTCGGCCGAAGGCGTTCAGGCGTACCTTCGCGGGTACATGAACCTGCCCGAGGATGCTGGAGAGGCTACCGGTTTCGTGGAGGCCTGGGCCACGGGAATGGAAGCCGAGGACTGGTGATGAAGCGTGGGGAGATTTATTGGGTCGATTTTCCGACCTCCGTGGGGCGGCGGCCGGCCGTCCTCGTCTCGCGTGATGAGTCCTACTCCGTCCGGTCCCGCTGCATCGTGGTTCCGCTGACCAGGACGGCTCGTGGTATCCCGACGGAGGTTCGGCTCGGGCCGACTGACGGGCTCTCAAAGGCCGGCGTCGCCAATGCGGATGAGATTGTGACGATTCCCAGGGCCCTTCTTAGAGGGAGAATCGCCGAACTGGACCCATCTCGAATCCTTGAGCTCGATCGCGCGTTGGCATTTGCCCTTGGGCTCGAGTCAGGGTGATTGAGTAGGGTGGGCCTTGGCCCACCATCCCCCAACCCGACGTCCAGCTTTGGTGGGCCAAGGCCCACCCTACGGGACTGCCGTCACTCGCTGGAGAGCCTCAGATCAACCCGGTTGCCCGGACCTTCCCAGACGCTGATCTCCACCAATTTTCCTCCGAGCGCTTCGAGAGGCCGTCGCACAGCGGCGGCGATGAACAGGGCGACGCTCTCGGCCGTTGGTGAGGGCTGCCCGATCTTGGGATGGAGATTGAGGTCAGTTTGATCGAGAGGGGCGACGGCCTGGCTCAGTGCCTGGTGCACGGCGTGAAAGTCCAGTCCGTAGTGTTCGTCGTTCAGCCTGTCGGCGCCGACCTTGATCGCGACCCGCCACCGGTGGTTGTGGGGGCTTTCGGGCTGGCCGAGGTAGCGGGTCAGGGCGTGGCTCGCTTCGAACTCGGCTTCGGAGTGGTAGACCCAGCGGCTCATGAGGCCTTCGTTTGGGACGAGCGGGGTTTGCGGGGCCGAAGCACAAGGGCTTCCCTGACAATCCTGAGTCGACGATGTTCTTCTTCGGGGACCTCGAGGCCGGCAAAGATCTTCCGGAGCGAGGCCGTCGGCCCGTCGTCTTCGCGGATGTTGACCTCCAACCGGATGGACCCGTCGGATGCCTTCTCCCAAAGGGAAATACCGGCTTGGAGATTCTCCTCCAGTGCGGAGGTGTCGGCAGGCCAATTTCGGTCGGGCGAGGGGGCGATTGTATATCTGGCACGGGACAGGAGCTTGCCCATCGACGGTGCGCCGGGAATCAGCTCGTCGAATCGCTCAATCTGGAGGCCCTCGGGCAAGATGCCGTTGATCTTGGAGATATGGGTCGATCGGATGGGCGCGGTGCAGTCAATATCGAAGACCTCCGCCAAGGCTTCGTGACCAAGGCTGAGGGCTGGTCCCATCGAGACCTTGATGTGAGGGTTAAAACCCTCGGTGTAGCGAACGGGGATCGCCGCCCCTCGAAGCGACCTTTCGATGGCGTCCATCGTCTGGCGGTGAGAGAGAAAGCGTGAGGCGCCGGTCTTGGAGAAAATGAACCGGACCTTTCGGTGGAGGGGACTCTGGCTCCTCATCTGACGGGCCTGGGGGACGTTCGGAAGGGCCTTGGCCGAGTAGGCGGCCTGGCTCGGCGGAGTGTCTTCGGAAGTGCCGAGGGTCGGCAGGGCAAGCTTGATGTCCTCCCCGTCACCGGGAATGCCGCAGTGTACGCAGTCGCCCCACTTGCAGTCGGCAGTCGCCTTCTCCCTGAGGGCTCGCCGCCACTCCGCCTTGAGAAAGCCCTTGCGGACCCCGGGGTCGATGATGTCCCACGGGAGGGGCTCTGAAAGCTGGCGTTCCCGCAACTCGTGATTGAGGTCGATGCCGTGATCGGCCATCGCCTCGGCCCAGGCCTCCGGTCGAGCCAGCTCCCCCCATCCGTCGAACAGGGCGCCCAGTTCCCAGGCCCTGTGGATCACCGCGCCCAGACTGCGGCTGCCCCGGGCCAGCATCGCCTCATGGGCCGATTCTTCGGGTGAGTTCCAGCTCAGCTTGGCCCCGCGGATTGTCCTGAATCCGTCCTTGAGTCGGTATATGCGGCGCATCAGTTCCGGTGGGTCGACAAATGGCTGCCACTGGAAGGGTGTGCACGGCTTGGGAACGAAACAGCCGACGGAGACTTTGACCTGAACTGACCGGCCTCGGGCCTTCCGGCCTCTCTCCACCAGCTGAGCCACCAGCTCGACCAGCTCGTCCAGGTCCTCGTCGGTCTCGGTCGGCAGCCCGATCATCGCGTAGACCTTGATCAGATTCCAGCCCTTGGAAAAGGCCGCCTCGGCGGCCTTCAGCATATCTTCGTTGGTGAAAGTCTTGTTGATGACGCGGCGCAGGCGGTCCGAGCCGGTCTCCGGTGCAAAGGTGAAGCCGGACTTCCGGACCCTGGAGACCGCGTCCGCCAGGCCGACGGAGAACGCGTCTGCCCGCAGGCTGGGGAGAGCGACCGAGACCCGTTTCTCGGCCAGGCGTTCGGCCAGGTCGGTGACCAACGGTTCCACCTGGGAATAGTCCGCCGACGACAGGGAGAGCAGTCCGACCTCCTCGAACCCGGTCTCCGCGACCTGACGTTCGATGCGGTCGGCGATGGTTGCGGGGTCGTGTTCACGAACGGGCCGGTACCAGTAGCCCGCCTGACAGAAGCGGCAGCTCTGGGTGCAGCCGCGCATGATCTCCAGTCCGATACGGTCCTGGACGACCTCGGCGAAGGGAACAATCGTCGTCTCCGGCAAATCGGCCGGGTCCAGTTCCTCGACCCACACACGCTTGACGGGAAATGGGGCATCGGGGGCCAAAGTGTTCCAACGTGCGTCTCCGGGCGACGCCCCCTCGGTCCAGCTGTAGAGCGACGGAACGTAGACGCCGGGCAGGGCTGCGAGGCCGTGGAGTATTTCCACCCGCGGCCGACTCTCGGCCTTGGCGTCGCGTATCAGGTCGAGGATCGGGTCGAGGCCGGCCTCCCCGTCGCCGATAAGGAGCGCATCGAAGAAGTCTGCGACCGGTTCCGGATTAGCAGTGCAGGGGCCCCCACCGAGAATGATCGGGTCGCTCTCAACCCGGTCCGTGGCCCACTGTGGGATGCCGGCCAGGTCGAGCAGGTGGGGAATGTTGATGTAGTTGAGTTCGGTCTGGAGGGTGATGCCGACGACGTCGAATTCGGCGATCGGCCGGTAGGACTCCAGGCTGTAGAGCGGGATTTCGGCGCCACGCATCGCCTCGGCCATGTCGGGCCATGGGGCGAAACACCGTTCGGCCAGGGTGTCCTGTCGGCGGTTGGCGATGTGATAGAGAATGCGGGTGCCCTGGTGGGACATCCCGATCTCGTAGGCATCCGGGAAAGCCAACGCCAGGCGAACCGGGGTTTCGTCCCAACTCTTGCGAACCAGATTGCGTTCGATACCCAGGTAGCGCGTCGGTTTCTGGACTCCAGGAAGAATGTCGTCAAGCGCAGACCTGATGGCCTGCGGGCAATTCAATGTCGTCATGGGCACCTCCGCCCGGCGGGGATTGTATAGGAGCTGTCGGTTCTCAGCTATCGGCTCTCATCCTGCTACTCGCGAAAACAGGAAGGCAGCCACAAAAAAGCACAACGCGGCCCCGGATTCCGGTTTCCAGTCCCGGCCTT
>DAOWGJ010000288.1 GCA_030637505.1 Holophagae bacterium | reverse complement strand
TATCCTGGTTTTCGGTTTCAATCCACGCATAGGTCGCGCCCAAACGAAGCCAGGAGCCTGCCGAACCGTCGATCGCCGCCTCGATCCCCTCGATCATTGCATCGGCCTGCCGATAATCAAAGATCGGCAAATCTCCCAGAAATTCGCCGGTGTCTCCAATGTAGATGAAGTTGTCAAAATCGGTTTTATATGCGGTGATCGACCCGCGAAGAGTGTCGGTGGCCAGACGAAAGGAGATCTCCCGATTGAGATTGGACTCCTCGACCAGATTCGGATTGCCGATCTGGACCGCCGCCACCCCATTGTGAATACCGTCGGCAAACATCTCGAAAGCGTTGGGCGGCCGCCACCCCCTCCCGATGTTGGCTGCAACCGACACCACCTCGTTCACCCGCCACACGGCGCCGACAGATCCGGTGACAGCGGAGTAGTCCTCCCTGAAGCCTTCGGGATAATCGTCCACTGCGTTGGCGGGCACCCTGAGCTTCGAACCGTCCCATCGGGCCCCAATACTGAGGATCAGACGATCGCCGCCATGATCTCCGAAGGGAATGAACCGCCCTTCCTCGAACAACATGATGGCGAGACCGTCGGTGGCGTAGGCCGGCACCAGTTTTCCCAGAGCCCGGGGCGCATTGTCCACGCCCAGCGACTCGACTGCCAGACGCCCCCGAAAATGTCCATACCTGCGGTGATGGAGGCCCACCCTCAATGTCTCCGTCACCAACCTCAAATCGACCGCGGGCCTCCCCCCGAGTTGGACCGGAAAGGCTTTGCGCGTGTTGGTCTGGCGGCCGACAAGGATCTGGACGTCCCCCACCGAGGTCGGCAACAAAATATCACCCGAAAAGAGATCATCGTCCAGCGTCAACCTGAAATCCTCCGGCCGGTAGAACCCCGTATCCAGTTCCCAGTGGTTCCATCGAATTCTGGCCGTGCCCCAGGTCCGGGATAAACCGACGGTCACATTCCCGTTAGTCTGTTCAAAGTCCGTGTTCTCCAAGGGGCCGTCCGGGGTGCCGAAATCGCCTGAATCCCTCCGAATCAGGCCAACATTCCAGCCCAGACTTCCAAAGGCGCCTTCGGCTTGGGCCCGTCCCGTAAACTCACCTGCGTTTGCGCCCCACCCGGCCGCCAACTCACCGCTCAGGACTCTTTCCCCGGGCTGGGTGACCAACAACGGCGCCTGAATGACGTTGATGACGCCCCCCATGGCGTCCGGCCCGTAGAGCACGCTCGCGGGCCCGCGAACGACCTCCATGTTCCGGGCGAGACCGGCCTCGACATTGGGGGAATGGCGCCAGCTGAATTGCTGGTGGTTGAGCCCGATGCCGTCGTTGAGGATCCGAACCCGGTTTTCCGACAGCCCACGAATGACCGGCGTGCCCAGGGCGGCGCCGGTCGAAATGTTATCCACACCGGCAACCCCTTGCAGTGCCTCACCCAGGGATGCGGTTCCCTCCCGCTTCGCCTCGTCGCCGCTCACGATGTCAACCTGCTGAGATACCTCGAGGGGGTTGACCGCAAACGGTGACGCGGTGACCGAGATCTCGTCCTCGAAGTAAGTCGGATGTAGTTCGATCCGCAGGCCTTCAGACGGTGCCTCGCCCAGTCTCTGGTGAAAGCTCGAATACCCACTGATATGGACCCCGAGGGTCAGGTCCTTCGCCGCCACTCCGACGAACACGAACCTCCCCTGCTGATCCGTCACAACCATTCGCCCCTGTTCAACGAGCAGGACCTGGGCGCCGGTAAGTGGGGAACCACTTTCTGCATCAACGACAACCCCTTCGATCTTCTGACCCTTTTCTGAGTCAGAGTTCGATGCATACCCAACGCCACCGAAACCCATGAAGCCGTATACGACGCACAGCGCAGCGGCCATTCTGACGGTCATCTTTTTCATATTGGAAACCTCCGTGAAACACCTGAATCGTCGTCGGTGATTCAGATCGTCGGAGGTCCTCTACTTGTGGCGCGAATTTCGGAAATTTGTCGAGCGGTCGATGGCAATGTCAGGATCAACGACCGGTCCGAAAGGACATGCGAGATCACTACCCCGGCCGGTACCGATGAGGCAAACAACTGCCGCAGCATCGTGCATGCAGGGCACGAAGACTCATCCTCACCGAGTTCAACAGCATGGGAAAGCGCGTCTCCAGCCTCGGCGGCCGAACAGTGGTCACCGGTCGGTTGGTCGTGGCAGGAGTGAAACGATGAGGCCCCGCTCAGGGCCCATCCAAGGGCAAGGAGAGCCAACCAGATTCCAAACGAAAATCGGTGTGGCCCCTGCAACCGTCTCATGATGGTTGAATGTTATCACGTTAGAATTCCCCACACCTGCCGCTGGCCGGCCACGTAAGGCTGGGTGCGATCAGTGATGCCCGGCCGGCACCACGGCCTGCAGACATCATCGACCAAAGGAGATGAAGGCGTTCGTCGACGAGGAGGAGTACCATGCCTCAGAGGCTCACACGGCCGATGAGACACGTTGCGGCACAATTCCCGTCAAGATCGGAAGAACCACATGGACGCTTTGGATTGTTACCAACAACTGAAAGACCGGCTCACTCGGAGGGAGTTGGTTGCGACTGCCACCGTCGTTCGCACCAAGGGCTCGACGCCGCGGGAGGCAGGGGCCAAGATGCTCGTCACCGAGACAGGAAGCTGGGGAACCGTCGGCGGCGGCTGTGGGGAGGCGGACGTTCTCACGGTGGCGCTGGACATGCTGTCCGCCGGTGCGGCAGGCACCCGCCTGGTACGGGTCGAACTCACAGACGATGTCACCGAGACGGCCGACCGCATTTGCGGAGGCATCATGGACATCCTCGTGGAAGTTTGGAACGAGGCTCCGGACGAGCTCGATATTCTCACCACACCGGGGACATTTGGTGTCATCCGCATGATGCCTATCGTCGAAGGTGAGTTGGTGGCCGGCAGGGTGCTCGACCAGGATACTGAGGTCCCGGCCGCCGTGGAGAAGGCCCGCCGTACTGCCCTTGAGAAACGGCGCTGTACCACGGTGACCACCCCTGATGGAGAATTTTTTCTGGAGTTCGTGGGGGGGATGCAGACGCTCCTGATCTGCGGCGCCGGCCACATTGCCCAGCCCCTGTGCCTATTGGCCAAGATGATCGGTTACCGGGTGGTGGTCGTCGACGACCGACCCGAGTTCGCCTCCACCGAGCGATTTACCGCCGCCGATCAGGTACTGGCCCAATCTTTTGATACCGCCCTCGCTTCCCTCGACATCGGTCCGGAGACGCTGGCCGTCCTCGTCACCCGCGGTCACCGCCACGACGAATTTTGTCTCCGAAAGCTGCTGCATACCGATGCCGGGTACATCGGCATGCTGGGCAGCAAACGTCGTGTTCGGGCCGTCTTCGCCGACCTGGTCGCCGACGGTTTCACCCGCGAACAACTGCGCCGAATCTGGGCGCCCATCGGCATCGAAATCGGCGCCCTCACGCCGGCGGAGATCGCCGTCAGCATCATCGCCGAAATCGTGGCGCTCGGGCGCGGCCGATCCGGTGGTCATAAAAGCTCCGTCTCGACGACGCCTGAGTTTCCGGCTACCATGGAGATAACCAAAGGGGGATATTGACTGTGGAAATGGGGCTCCAGGGCAGGGCAGCCATTGTCACCGGCGCCAGGCAGGGCATCGGTAAGGCCATCGCGCTCGGTTTGGCAGCCGAGGGTGTAGACGTCGCTATCGTCGATGTCATCGAGGACGAGCACAGTGCCTCCGTTGCAGCGGCCATCGAGGAGCGGGGGGCCCGAGCCCTCACCCTGGCCGCCGACGTTACCCGCCACGATTTCGCCGCCGAGGTAGTCGACCGGGTCACCGACGCCTTCGGTCGCCTCGACATAGTGGTTTGCAACGCCGGCATCACCCGCGACAGCGTGGTATGGAAGATGTCCGAGGCCCAGTGGGACGCGGTACTCGACGTCAACCTCAAGGGTGCCTTCAATTACAACAAGGCGGCCTCGAAGGTGATGATTGACCGGCGATGGGGGCGGATCGTCAACATCGCCTCCATCAACGGTTTGCGCGGCAAGTTCGGGCAGGCCAACTACGCCGCCTCCAAGGGCGGCATGATCGCGATGTCAAAGTCCCTGGCCCGGGAGCTGGGCAAGTTCAACATCACCGTCAACGTGGTAGCTCCGGGCATGGTGCTTACCGAGATGATGGGCATGGTGCCCGCCGAGTTCACCCGCGCTGCGCTCGATGAGACCGTACTCGGCCGGTTCGCCGACCCTGAGGACGTGGCCGACCTGGTCGTCTACCTCTGCTCCGATCGCGCCCGCCACATCACCGGCGAGGTCGTCAAGGTCGATGGTGGGCAGTACATATGACGCTTCTACCGAGAGAAGGGACAGAAGGCCAGCGCCCCGAAAAAGAATTGAATCGCAGAGACGCAGAGAACGCAGAGGAATCAAGGGATAAGATTCAGAGCGTCGGGACCGTAGTGGTTGACTCGGCCATCAGGGTTCACCAGGCTCTGGGGCCCGGCCTTTTGGAGTCTGCCTATCAGAAGTGTTTGGAGTATGAGCTGAAACGTGCCGGTCTGACCGTCAAATGCGAGGTTCCGGTTCCGGTCGTATACCGCGGTATCGAGATCCAGGTTGGATACAGGATGGACATGTTTATTGAGTCATGCGTGGTGGTTGAAAACAAAGCCGTCGAAAAGATCCTCCCGATCCACTACTCCCAGCTGTTGACCTATCTCCGTCTCACCGCCACTCGACTCGGCTATCTTTTGAACTGGAATGTACCCTTGATGAAAGACGGCATCACCAGAATGGTCAATAACTTATGACCTTCTTCGCGCTCTTCTTTGCGTCCTTAGCGCCTTTGCGTTTCAAACTGCCGCTCTCGGGCCTGGCCGCACAATGCGCATAGGCGTGATCGGCGTCGGTCACGGCCGTTTCGGACGACGATCTGACGCCACTGTGCAGGAGCTCGCCTTCGAGGCCTATCGCCTGGCCCTCGAGGACGCGGCGATCGAGCCCGACGCGATCGACGCGTCGGTGGTGGCGGCGGTGCCCGAGTATCACAAACAGCGCTCGGTGGCCGGCGTCGTACAGGAATACCTCAACCTCAACCCGCGCCCCACCTGGCTGACCGAAGTGGCCTGCGCCTCGGGCTCGGCGGCGATCAGGACCGCCTGGATGGCCATCGCCTCGGGTCTGCACGAGGTCGTGCTGGTGGTGGGTTGCCAGAAGATGACCGAGCTCGAAACCGCCGAGATCCTGGCCCTCATGGGGCGGGTCGGTGAGGTTCAGTGGGAGTCGGTCTTCGGCACCACCTTTCCCTCCTACTACGCCATGTTCGCCAACCGCCACATGCACCTCTACGGCACCACCCGCGACAACCTGCTCGAGGTGGCGGTGAAGAACCACCACTACGGGGCCCTGAATCCCAAGGCCATGTTTCGCAAGGAGATCACCCTGGACAAAGCCAGGGCTTCGGATTCGGTGGCCTCACCCCTGTGCGTCTACGACTGCTGCGCCAACGCTGACGGCGCGGCCTGTCTGGTGCTCGCCGCCGAGCACCGGGTCAATAACCGCGATCGGGTTGTCTGGCTGGACGGCGTGGGTGCCGCCAGCTCCTCCATGTCGGTACTCAGGAGACCGGATTTGGTTGGCCTGCCATCGGCCGAGGAAGCCGCCGCCCAGGCCTACCGCCAGGCGAGGGTCACGGCCGCCGAGGTCAGAGTGGCCGAGGTCCACGACTGCTTCACCATCGCGGAGATCATGGCCTACGAGGACCTGGGCTTCTGCGCCAAGGGCCAGGGCGGCGCCTACATCAACGAACGCCGCTCCTACATCGGTGGCGAGGTGGCGGTCAACGTGGACGGCGGCCTCAAAGCCAAGGGCCACCCCATCGGCGCCACCGGGGTCTCCATGGCCACGGAAATCGTCACCCAGCTCCGGGGCGACGCCGGCGAACGACAGGCGCCGGGCGCCGATATCGGCCTGACCCACAACGTGGGCGGTATCGGCCAGTACAGCTTTGTCCACCTCTTTCGGAGGGACTGATGTTCTCCTGGTTCGGCAAGGTCAGCTTCGTGCCCTACACCAAGGTCTCGGACTTCGCCGTCCACCTCCGGGAGGGCCGGCTCATGGGTTCCGAGTGCTCGAAGTGCGGTTTTGCCACGTTTCCGCCAAGGGCCGACTGCCCGGAATGTCGCTCGGCCGACTTCACCTACCGCCAGGTATCGGGGCGCGGCACCCTCTTCACCTGGTCCCGCATCGACGCCGCTCCGACCGGCTTCGAGGATCTCGGCACCTACACCGTGGCCGTGGTGGATCTCGAGGAGGGCGGCCGCCTGCTCGGCTGGCTCGGAGACTCGATCGCGGAGTCAGACATCCAGATTGGCATGTCCGTTCAGGTCGTTCCCCGTATCTTCGAGGAGATCGAGCCCATCAAGCTGTACTACACCGTGGAAGCTCCCGCAGTAGATTGACACCACCGAACCGCATTGAGTTTCCGCGAGTGCGTATAATATTCCCCCTGGAGGCGCCCATGTTCAGATTCGAGGACATCGACCTATTTCGTATCGACGATCTCCTGACCGACGAGGAGCGCATGGTGCGCGATGCGGTGCGGGTGTGGGTCGACGACCGGATCATGCCGCACATCGAAGAGTGGGCATGGGAAGGCATCTTCCCCCGTGAGATCGTGCCGGAGATGGGTGACCTCGACCTGTTCGGCGCCAGCTTCTCGGAGTACGACCTGCCGGGGATGTCGTCGGTGGCCTACGGGGTCATCAACCGGGAACTCGAGCGGGGCGATTCTGGCATCCGGTCCTTCATGTCGGTGCAGACCTCTCTGGTGATGTATCCGATCCTCACCTGGGGCAGCCAAGAACAGAAAGACCGCTGGATCCCCCAACTGGCCAAGGGCCGGGCTATCGGGTGCTTCGGCCTCACCGAGCCTGACTTCGGCTCCAACCCCGGCGGCATGCGCACCCGGGCGAAAAAGACCGATTCCGGTTGGGTGCTCAACGGTGAAAAGGCGTGGATCACCAACGGTTCCATCGCCGACGTGGCCGTGGTCTGGGCCAAGACCGACGACGGTGTGCGCGGCTTTCTCATCGAGTCCGGCACGCCAGGGTTCTCGACTGTCGAGCACAAGGGCAAGTACTCCCTGCGCGCTTCGGTGACCTCACAGCTGGTGTTCTCCGACTGTGAGGTGCCCGCCGACGCCGTCATGCCGGGCACCAGCGGCCTGAAGAATCCCCTCATGTGTCTCAATCAGGCACGCTACGGCATCTCCTGGGGGGCAATCGGCTCGGCCATCGCCACCTTTTCAGCGGCCCTCGACTACGCCAAGACCCGGATCCAATTCCGTGACCAGCCCATCGCCGCCCACCAGATGGTGCAGGACAAGCTGGTGTGGATGTACAACGAGATTCTCAAGGGGCAGCTCCTCTCCCTCCAGCTCGGGCGCATGAAGGATGCCGGAACCATGCAGCACGAGGCCGTGTCGGTGGCCAAGCGCAACAACGTCTGGGTGGCTCGCGAATGCGCGAAACTGGCCCGTGAGATCCACGGCGCCAACGGCATCGTCAACGAGTACCCCATCATGCGCCACCTGATGAACATCGAGTCGGTCTTTACCTACGAGGGCACCCACGATGTGCACACGTTGGTGATCGGCGCCTACTTGACCGGCATCCAGGCCTTCGACCCGCCAACACAATAGGCCGACAGCGGTCGTCCAGGAACATTCACCGCAGAGACGCAGAGCATCGCAGAGGGGTTTTTAGATCGGGAAACCCGGCACGTCGCCCCACGCCATGCCCGGCACCCTACATTTCGGGCGAATGCAATATCGCTCAGATAATCTGGGTCGGCGAGGAGAACCTGAACGGGCGGGGTTATCCCGGCCCGAATATTGCTGAATTCTGCAAGCTGCTCCGCTAACTGCTTTCCGATCCGATCAGCCGGTTTTCGGATCCAGCTCCGCCTCAAGCACCAGCCGCGGCACCGGTTTGAAGCCCGCCGACGCGAAGTAGCCGAGCAGCTCATGCTCGTCCCAGGAAACCTCGGTGCGGATGCGTTCGATACGCAAGGCACGGAGGTTGGTGGTGAGCTGGTCGTAGAGAGCGCCTGCGATGCCCTGGCGCGAGAAGGCCGGGTCTACCAGCACTGTATCGAGCACCGCCACCGGCTCGGGCAGACCGAACTCTCCGAAGTGGAGGCCGGCCAGCATGGCGCCCACGAGCACACCGTCCTTCTCGGCCCCCAGCGAAACCTGCAAATCGGAGTCGGCAAGGGCACGGTCGAGCTTGCCCTCGTACCAGGCCGTTCGGGAACGCCCGGTGATCTTGGTATCCATGGCCACCAGGCGGGCGCAATCGTCCCGGGTCAGGCTGCGGATGACGATCTCTGTGTCGAGTTCTTGGTCCATGCGGCTCCTCCGAGATCCAATTTCATGTGCCGAAAGTCGCCCCAAATGGCGGCGCCGATAGCGCCGGCGAAGATGCTGTCAGGATGGCCCTTGATCTCCAAAGGGCGGCCGAACTTGTCGTGTTTGTTGATGGCCTCCTGGGTGGCGGCGACGAGGCCGACATCCGAGGCCAGGCCGCCTGTCATCAGCACCACGCCCACGGCGCCGATGGAGCGCAGGAGACGGGCGAAGCGGCCGCCCATGGAGTCGTGGATGCCACGCAGAATGTTGGGCGTTGAGATACCCCTCGATACCATGTTGATGACGTCGGTCTCGGCCAACACCGCACAGATCGAGCTCACACCCTCGGGGTCGTCGGCCTGGAGAGAGAGTTCCCCGATTTCGGCCTGGGACACCCCCAGGTACCGGGCGATGTTCTCCAAGAACTGGCCGGAACCCGAGGCGCACTGCGAGGTCATTTTGTAGGTCAGGACCTTGCCCTGCCTGTTCATCAAAACCGCGCGGCTGTGGAGGGCACCCACGTCGAGCACGGCGGTGGACTCGGGCTCGAGGAAGAGCCCGCCCCGGGCGTGGGTGGTCATACCGTAGAAGTGTCCGGTGGCGAAATCGATGTCCTCACCCTCTCCGGTAGTTGCCACGTAGTCGATGGCTTCAACCCCGGCCTGGTCGACGGCGGTGGAGAACACCTCGTTGACCACCGCCACGATCTCGCGCCTGCGGATGCGGGAGACACACTTGGCGATGATCCGATGCTCATCGCCCTGGCTGGTCATGATGACCGCCTTGACAGCCCCCGAGCCCACGTCGATTCCGGCGGTGACGCTCATGATCCTTGAGCCTCTCTGCGTGCGAAGAGGGCGCCGCCGAGGGCACCGGTGTAAATGGAGTCAGCGGAGATGTTCAGTGTGCGATCGCCGTAGTTCTCCTCGGTGAGGTCCCTCAGGGCCTTCACCGCTGCCGGGTTGCGGGCCACGCCGCCGGTGAAGGTGAACTCGTCGTCGATGCCGCCCGAACGGGCCAGAAGGGACATGGCCCGGAGAATGATCGCCCGGTGGAGGCCCGCGAGAATGTTCTCGCGCTTCTCACCCAGGGACAGGCGCTCGCGCAGCTCGGCGCCGGCAAAGACGGTGCAGGTGGAGTTGATCTTCACCGTGCGGGTGCTCTTTTGTGCCAGGGGCCCGAGCTCATGCAGGCCGATGTTCATCTCGTCGGCGATGTAGCCCAGGTAGCGGCCGCAGCCGGCGGCACAGCGGTCGTTCATCTGGAATGAAGTAACGATGCCGTGCCCGTCGACCTGGATGGCCTTGGTGTCCTGACCACCGATGTCGAGCACGGTTCGGGTATCGGGAAACATTGCATGGGCGCCGAGGCCGTGGCACAAGATCTCGGACCGAATTTGCTCCTTGGGGAACGGCAGGCGGGCCCTGCCGTACCCGGTGCCCACGCAGGACACCTCGTCAAACTCCGTACCGGCGGCCTTCTCCACCGCCTCCCGGACCACAAGCGGGTCGCCGATGCGGGCCAGGGCGGCATCGATGTGGTCGGAGAAGCCGAGTTCCAGGGGCTCGTTCTCCACCTTGATGATGCACTTGTCATAGAGGCCCACCAGGAGGTCGAAGCTGACTCCCGCCGGATCGCCCCGCTCCTCGGCCAGGCGCATGTAGGCCGAGCCCGCGGTGTCGCGGAAGAAGTCCGAGCGGGCCGGCGGGTCCGGATCCTCGAACCAAATCACCTCCTCGTCGGCGATGACCCGGATCATGTCCTCGACCACCGCGAGGGTGCTCTTTCGGAGGCGCTCGGCAACAGTATGCTCAACCTCGGCGGCGATCAGTTCGTGGGTGCGCTCGAGCTGGGCCAGGGTCTGACTCATACGGAAAGCCTTGAGCAGCCGCTCCAGAAGCTCGGTTCCGGCGGCGGCCTCCACCTCTTGCCGCAGCAGGCCGAAGCGGGCGGTGATGAACGCCTCCTCCCGCGCCACCTTGGCGGCAAGGTCGTAGTTGGACCTGGAGTTGGTAATGCCGCGGCCGAGGATCCCGCCGTCATCGCCGAGGATCACTGCCTTGGTGGTGGTGGAGCCCAGGTCGATGCCGACGTAGCACCTCACGAGGCGGTCCTCTGGCGGCGGGCATCGATCATCTGCAGGTAGCTTTCCAGGCGGTTCTTGATATTGGCAGCAGAAAAATAGCGCGGATCGACAAGGTCCGACTCGATGAAGGCGCCGGGAACTCCTGTTCGTTTCTCCACTTCCCTCAGCATCATCAGCTGGCCTGCAGAGAACGAGTTGCACGACTTCACCGAGTTGATGACGAAGCCGTCGGCCGAATAGTCCTTGATGTAGTTGACCAGCATGTCGATGCGGCTGGGCATGTTCAAGTTGGTGTAGCAGCCGCCACAGTAGTCGGCCATCGTGCCGAGGGGATCCGAGGGGTCGTGGCGGAATCCGAGATCGTAGGTGCCGCCCACCTTGGTGTAGGTCGAGGCCACCACCACCGCCTTCTCCTCGGAGAACATTCGCCAGAACTCTCTGAAGCTGGTCCAGTTTGGCGGCCCCTCCACCACCAGGCGGTAGTCCTGCTCGTCGAGGGAGCCGTCGGGGGTGACCGGCCCGAGACCGGCGGCCACGCGTGCCTCTACTTCCTTGCGCAGCTCGCGGTAGTACTCGACTCCCTCTTCGGTGCCTCGGAATGCCGAGAAGATCGGACCGACGTAGTAGACGCCGCCGAAATAGGAGTCGATAGGACTCGGGCGGTTCTTCGCCGAGTGGAGTACGGCCACCAGGTCGTCCTCGGCCTCGGCGGCCAGTCCGAGGTGGTGTTTGAGCTTGTCCTCGTCGTACTTCTTGCCGCTGATCTTCTCCATGGCCGGAATGAGGTCCGCTTCGATCTGGTCGACGATGTATTTGCGGTGCTCAGGTTCGAGCTCGCCGTCGCCCTGATAGGGAATCTGGAGGAAGACCGTGGGGCAATCGTACTCCTCGCGGAGGAGCTCGAACCACTTCATGAAGGTGTAGCAACCGGTGTAGGACAGGAGCAGCAGATCCGGCTTCGGCAGTTTGGTGCCGGTGGGGCCGATGTTGCCCGACTTGAGCATGCCGATATCGCACTTGACGTAGGTGCAGACGTCCTCGGAATGGCCCGCACGCTCGGCCTCGGCGATGTAGTCTTTACTCTTGCCGCGCATACCCGATTGCAGGGCATTGATCTCGGGCAGGAGAGGCAGGGCGTCGAAGGAGCGGATCAGCTCGGTGAGGTTGCCGGGCACGAAGGTGTAGACCACCGGCTCGCCGCTCTCCGGCGCCCGCTCGAGCCGCTTGAAGTGCTCTGCGATCATGTTTTTCTGAAGGACCATGGAGCGATCCTTCTGGACGACGGAATCGGCTGAATCGGTGGCCATCAGGATCCTCCCCACAGTTTGATAGAGTCGGAAAAGGTGCCGGCCTGCTCGCGGAACTGCTGGAACTGTCCGGTGTTCTCGGCGTACTTGAATGCGATGCACGGGATGCCGGCCTCCTCCGCCCCGGAGCGCAGCATGGGCCGGTCGAGCAAGGCCGGATCGCAGAAGCTCGGGGCCGCGAAGATGATGCCGTCGGCCTTGGCCGCTCGAACCCTTTGGGCCATCAGGGTCTTTTTGCCGTCGGGGTCGGGCTCGTACAGTACCGAGGTCTTCTCGGAGTGGAGGATAAATGCCTCGGCGAGGTTGGCCACCGGGTCGCCCTGGGTCTGCACGTCGCGGGTCAGCATGCGGTTGCCGATCAACAGATCGTCGTCGACGATCCAGCAACCGGCACGCTCGATGGTCTTGATCAAGCCAAGGGGCGGCTGCTCGCAGAAGGTACCGACCACGATCACCCGGCTGCGGTCCTTCATCGGCGGCGAGTCCTCGTGGATCGCTTCGAGGTAGGCTCGGGCCTTGTCGAGGAAGAGCTCTGGTGCAACCACCTCGCCGGCCCGCAGAAGCAGGTAGAGTTCCTCCGTGGGAAGGCGCCACGGCTCTGCAGATCGGGCACGGTAGAGCTCACGAATGACCCAGCGGACCTCGTTGTAGAGGTGAATGGCCGCTCGCAAATCGTCGTCCGAGGCCCGGTGGCCCGAAACCTCGCCGAGCTTGTCTATCAGGGTTCGCAGTTCGCGCTCCCAGAATTTGCCGCCCACCTCGGGGTCGCGAACGTGGGGCAGGTCGAGGTAGCGAACGTAGAGGTCGGGGTACATCACCTGCCACATACCGGACAAATTGCGGATCACGTCGCAGGTGGAGGGAAAAAGCACGGCCGACAGGAAATCGAGCCTATCGCTTTGTGCGAGCTCGATAACCGAGCGTGGCAGGTGACAGATGTAGCTCTGGTAATAGGCGTCACCACGGATGATCTCGATCTGGTCGCCCCCACCGTAGATGCCCACCGGCAGCATCGAGCTGGCGACGATGACCTCGCGTGGTGCATAGACCGGCAAGAACCCTACCGCTTTGAGATTGGGGTTTTGAGAGAGGGTCTCGCGGGCTGCGGTGAAGTGGAGATCCTCGTAAACCCCAAGCGCCCACTCAATAATTATCTTCCGATTCGACATGGCCAGTCATGGTAACACGGGACGTGAGGACTCTTCCGGGTGGCTGCCTGTCGGCTCGGTTGAGTTGTCGTACTCCGAACGCGGATACGACGAGGAGAACACCCTCTGGTCGGAGAGCGAGACCGTCGAGCACGAGATCACCATCACCGGCGACATCATCGAGTGCTTTGCCCTCGCCTGTCCGGTGGCGGAACTCCTCTGGATCGATGACTGGAAGTTCGACCTCGTCTATTCCGAGAGCGGCAAAAACGAGACCGGCTGCGTCTTCCTCGAACCCAGCACCGGCCTGTCGATGCTGCGCTCACCCGGCGCCAACGCCTATTGGTATACGACTCGGTATGAAGTCGAGCAGCACCGGTTTGATGCCATCTGGCTAACCCGAGACCTGGCGATCGCCCGTTGGGAGGTCAGCATGACCGACCTGGGGGATGGGCGAACACGAGTCAAGTGGAGCCTCGTCTACACAGGGCTGGGCGCTGAGGGGAACAGCATCATCGGTGAGCCGGGCCTGGGCGTGAGGATGAAGAAGGGGCTGAGCTTCATTGCGACCTCCTTGAAACACTACGTCGAGACCGGCGAATCACCGCAGCGTTTCCGGGAGCGCAACAGAAAACGCGCCAGATAGAGACACTGTACGTCCGAGGCTGCGGCCACATTCACTTTGCGAGAACTTTCGTCAGGAGGTCGATGAGCGCGGCAGTAGCTGCACCGGTGTGATCCAGGTTGGGGTGAAAGCACGAGACATCCATTCCGATCACGCGACCGGTTTTGAGCAAAGTTCCTAGCAATGTCGCTGTCTGATCGAGCGTCAATCCGGCGCCGGCCGGAAAGATCACTGGCATCAGGGACGCGTCGATGACGTCGACGTCGAAGTGGAGCCACACGGGCAGGTCTGAAATCAGCGCGGCCGCGTCTTGCACTGCGGTCACGAGGTCACCCTCGGTGAGTCGCGCAGAGTCAAGAACCCGAATCGGCGCCGCGTCGATTCCGTCATATTCCCGAATGCCGAATACCACGACATCCTCGTCGTTGAGCAATGCCCCAGCAGCTGCACCCGATGGGCTCGGAGCCCGGCCCGTCAGGACTGCCAACTCCATGTCTGCCGGCTCCCCGGTGGGCGAGCTGGCGGGTGTATGGAAGTCGCCGTGACCGTCCACAAAAAAGAGGCCGCAACGACCCTCGACCTGAACTGCCCCGGCCATGATGCCGACCAGGATGCTGCAGTCTCCTCCGACAACAAGGGGCCAGCCCCCAGTCTCCAGGATCTCGTGGATCGACTTTGCAACGCCACCCGTGACCGCCTGCCAACTCGGCCAGTTCAGGACACCGTTGCTCGAATCGCGTTTCCCATCCGCAGCAGGGATCGGAAGATCTCCGCAATCACGGATAGAGCGTGACGAGCTCAGTCGATCGAGCAGGCCCGCATAACGCAGGTGCCGTGGCGGATGCTCCACCTCCGGCGGCGTTCCATCGGAGTTGAACGGGACACCAAGGAAGTGAAGCTCAGTCATCGGCTCGGCTCATTGGATTGAGGGGCTTTTTTCCGGCCATTGTTGATGCTCTTGCTCCGCTCGGCTGCTCTCCCCGGTCATTTTATGCCAACGCCAAGAAATTCCACACCGCGCCTGCTGGATTCCCCCACCAGGTCCGGGGCGTTTGTCCAGCCCGTTTCCTCAAGGAAGTGTGCCATTTCCTTGGGTCGCATACTCCAGAGCCACGGTTCTCCGCTCGCCTTGAGAAGCCACAGTACCAGCCCTGTCCAACGACCGGCGTCTGGCCGACCATCAATACCGGTGCCGATATACGTGAAGGCGATCCGGCTTCCGGCGCCAGCTATCTCAGCACACTGACCGAACAAGTCCCGAGGGGCCGCGGGAGGCAAATACATCAGCAGACCTTCTGCTACAACGACGCTCGCTGCCGTCCGGTCCCATGAGTCGTTGGCGGTGAGAACTTCCACCAGTCCTCGTTCACCAAGATCCTCTTGAATCAGGTGAAGATTGTCCCTCTGTCCCAACTCGGCTATTCCCTTTGCTTTGAGGCGGGCCGTGGCGGGGTGATCTATTTCAAAAAAGCCCACACCAGGAAACTCCGGTGCAAGCCGCCACCCAAGCGTATCGTATCCCGCACCCAAGACAAGGACCTGGCTGGCGCCTGCGCCAATACCTTCCCTGACCTGGTGCTCACAAAAGGCCTTTCTGTGGGCAAAGGCCTCAAACTGCCCCGGCATCATCCAATCAAACGCCTCGTAGATGGCGACGGCTGTTCGCGAACGCGAAAAGCGAACACCAGCTTCGCCAACTGCACCTGAGGCAACGAGCAGTTCTTCAGTTGCCTCGACAACCCCGGGTGGAAGAACCCCGTCCATTCCCGGTTTCGACCCAAGAGTGACTATATTGAGAGCAACCTTGCGCGCTGTCTTACTCGGTGTTTCTTTACGCATAAAATGTCCTTCTGAGCCTAACGCGCCTGCATTTGAGCTGCGGGCGAGTCGCCTCGCGGCTAGTAATCCTCTTTTTTCCTACACAGATTCTATCAAGGTAAACGAGCGCAAGCCTGTCCCAGCGCACATTGCAACGACCACCCTCAATACGATACGCACCCGTCAAGAGGTTCGCTTCAGCACCCGCGCGAGCAGCAGTGTGCGGTCGTCGTCCTGCGGCCCGTGTCCGTCGACCAGGCGGAGGATCCGGTCGTGCAGGGTAGACAGCTGCTCGGCATGGTGACGCCGGATAATCTCCTCGATCGGTTCGAATCCCAGCTCTTTGTCCCCACGATCCCGAACCTCGGTCAGCCCGTCGGTAAGGAGAAGGAAGAGATCGCCCGGTTCCACATCGACGCGGCCGGTCGGGTGGGCAGCCTTCCGCCGCCGCAGCGGGACGCCGAGCGGCAGCGACGGCTCGCCGAGATGGTCGACGACTCCGGTCCGAGGCCGGAAGTGGACGATCGGAAGGTGTCCAGCAAGGCCATACTCCGCGCTACCGGTCTCGTCGATCCGAAGCGCCGCAAAGGTGACGAACATTCCCTTCTTACGGACCTCGGTCACGACAGCGGCGAGGTCCGGGATCAGGTTGTCGAGCGCTGGCCGGTGGCGGACCCCCATCCGGACGGC
>DAOWGJ010000260.1 GCA_030637505.1 Holophagae bacterium | reverse complement strand
CGGGCCTGCCCATCGAGGACTTCCAGGACTTCACCGATGTCTTACTAGGAGTCGACGCGCCGGCCAACAGCAGCACCTCGTTCCCGGGCGGCTACAACGTGGGTGACATTCTGCCCGGCCTCGAGATCGATTGCGGCGCGAACTCCGGACCCGGCCTCGGTGGCCTGCTCATCCTCCCCACGGGCTTTGATGGCAACACCTCGACCGAGTTCGGCAGCAATTTCTTCACCGACAACACGATCATCAATCTGTCCCCCGCCGTGGATGCGATCGGCTTTGACATCGCGTGTCACTATGGCTCTCCTCAGGTGGACATTGCGGTCTACGACGGCAGCGGCGCTCTGATTTGGGGCGGGAATCACGTGCCTTGCGACCCCACGGGTTTCTTCCTCGGTTGGTCCTCGACCGCTCCGGATGGCATCGGTCGGGTTGAGCTCAACGATCCCTCCGGCGTTTCGGCCGAGACCATTGACAACGTTGCCTTCGGTGACGCCGCTGGTGGCGGGGCAAGGGCCTACGTGCGCTCAACTGTCGGGGCGCCGTGGGGCAGTACCTCAAACGAGGAAGCGATGGATTTGGCCTTTGGGCCCGGCGGATGGGATGATCTTCGCTACGAGACCGTGGATCCAGGGGTGCTTTTTTCGCCGGCGTACGATTTTCTCTACATGGAGGGAAGCGACTCCAACGCGGACGAACTTGGGGCGTTTCTCGCGGCCAATCAGGCAGCCATGGAAGCATGGGTTGCAGCCGGCGGTGGGCTGTTTCTCAACGCGGCCCCGAACGAGGGCGGGTCCCAGGCGTGGGGCTTCGGTGGGGTGGTGCTTAACTATCCCGATTTTTCCGTCAACCCCGGTACGGCCTTCGATCCGGTACACCCGATCTGGAACGGTCCATTTCTGCCGACGGCGTTGAGCTTTACAGGTTCTTCCTTCGCCCATGCGACCGTTTCGGGCCCCGGTCTGGTTCCCCTGATTATTGACTCGGTAGCGAGGGTGCACCTGGCCGAGCTCCCGGCGTTTGGCTCAGGTTCGGTGATCTTCGGCGGTCTGACGACGTCGAATTTTTGGACACCCGCCCCTGAGTCCCTCAACCTCAGGGCCAACATCATCAGTTACCTCACGGGACCGGGAGAGTCCTGCGTTTTCTGTGACGGCTTCGAGTCGGGCGACACCACGCTGTGGAGCAATACTGTAGGGTACCTGCCCCCCAACTACGACGTCGACGACGGCCCCAATTGGGGCGACAACCCTCCGGTGTACAGCTGTCTCGAGGCCTGCGCCCTGCTCTTCGGCGGCATACCCGGCGACTACCAATGCAGCACCTCGAGCGTGGTCATCGACAACCTGGCCAACGCCTCCACCTGGGGCATCGCCGGCTGCCAGATCGTGGCCGAAGACTACAGCCTCGATCAGGGGGGCGGCTACAACTGCGGCTCCACTGGCTGCTCCACCTCGGCCTACGTCGACGACAACTGCACCGGAGGCACGAACTACTGTTGGCCGCAGTAGGGGCCCGGACCTCAAAACGGGTAGTGTGGACTTGGGGGGCGCCTTGTGGCGCCCCCCTTTTACTGATCCTGAACGAAAGCCTAGCTCTTCCGCTTTGTTCGCATTTCCTGTCCTTGACGGTTAATTCCTGACAGCTACTTCGCCAAGGCTCTGCAAAACGGCACGAAGCCATCGACCAGTTCCTGCATTCGGCGGAGGGCTTCGTCGTCGGTCAGGCGACTGTCGGTGATCGAGTTGAAGATGCCTCCGAGGAAAACCCTGCGACCATAAAGGTGGGCGTGGCGGTACTGGAAGACCATTTCCAGCTGTTCGACGGCCCTCAGGCCACCCCACTGTCCGGCGGCGACACCGACGAAAGCTGATGGTTTGGAGACGAGGCTTTCTGGGAAGCGTAGGCAATCGATGAAGTACTTCAGGGCTCCCGGATAGGATCCGTTGTATTCCGGGACGACGGTCAGGATGCCGTCGGTATTGAGGATGGCCTCCTGGATCGGCTCGAACGCCGGGGGCTTTTCGGCGTAGGCGGCTGGGGTGAACAGCTCAGTCGGGAGGGCCTCAAGATCGATGGGAAAGACCTCTTCGCCGGCATCGATCAGCATGGATCCGAGGGACTTGGCGACGACGGATGAGTTGTTCCCCGGACGGTTCGAACCTGAAATGACGACGATCATGGTGCTGCCTCCATTGAGTTGAAGAACACCGTTCGCCGTCGCCTCATTCCGGGTTGGGCATCCGGGAGCGCACGACGGCAACGAAACTGAGGAGGTCGTCGAGTTTGTTTTCCAGCACGTCCCGGACAATAGAAAGGTCCACATCGCCGTACCCGTGGACGAGGATATTACGGAAGCCAACCATATCGCTGAGAAGAGCGGCTTGCGACTCGTCGAGCCACCCGTTTCGACCAAGAAGGTCGAAGAGCTCGCGATTTGTCCTCGGCTCGCCCAGTCGTTCGTCGGAGACGATGTGGGAGGCGACGTCTTGGGCTGCCTGGATGGCCAGTTGGAGCGTGTGCTCGACGAAACGCTCTTCGCGAATGTCCGTGGCGATGATCTCCGGATTGGCCAGTCGTTCAAGTTCGGCCACGCAGGTTTCGATGAAGGCCAGTTTTTTGGCCAGGAGTTCAGGATCGGTCATCACGGCGCCGCCGTTTCTCGGCGACGGTATCGATTAAGGGTCGGGACCAGGTCGAAGTACTCGTTGCGTACACGAACTTCAAAGCGAATCCGTGCCGCTTTGTCGCGGTCCAGCAGCAGTCTTCCGTCCCGGAGCACGCGGTGAACCAGATCAGCCGGCGCCAGATTGAGAACAACCACCTGGACTCTTCGATTCAAGGTTTTTTCCAGCAGCCCCTCAAGAGCGGACCGCAGATCCTGGAGCCGGCCTGGAGGAGTAGATTGCAGCAGAATTCCTATATCAACGTCGCTTCCGGCGGTCGCGGTATCCCGAGAGACGCTGCCGAAGAGATAGGCGGCCACAAGATCAGGCCCAGCAGTCGTGAGTACTTCCACGGCACGGTCTTCGATTTCCTGCCGGTTCATAACGTGAGTATATCCCGGATTCTGTGTCCCTTTTCGTGCATTTTTGCGCCTTTTTGTGGCTATATTCTCCTCTTTGCGGCATGTTACCCGCTATTGCAAGCGCCAGACCTGAGAGATGACAGTTCCCCCTCGCGGGTTACAATGCGCGCCGGAGGTGCGTATGCGCACAGTGTTCCGGCCCGCGGCTGTCCTCTCAATTGTTGTTCTGTGTCTTGTCGGTGTTGCTGCCGGCCAGGATGTTCTCCACCACGATCTGACGATAACTCTCAATCCTGACAGCCACCGGATTGATGTTGTTGACCTCATCAACCCGGTGGGCCGAGTGGCGGGAGACGCCGAGGGCGCCTACCGGTTCGTCCTCCATGCCGGGTTGGCGCCCGAGGTTGTGGCCCCGGGGTGGCGTCTCGAGCCTGTCGAAGGCGAGATCACAGCGAATTTCTTCGGCATCAACGCGACGACGGCGACGGTCGAGGATACTGTGCCGCTCGAGGGTTGGCGCCTTGTGCCCGAGGACGGCGCCCAAGCTCTGGTGGAATTGCGATACGGCGGGGCGATCCATCACATCCTGGAGCAGCAGGGTGAGGAGTATCAGCGGTCCTTCTCCGAAACGCCGGGTTTCATCGGCCCGGAGGGGATCTTCCTGTCCGGCACGTCCTTCTGGGTGCCGACCTTCGGTGACGGTTTGATGACCTTCGAAATGGAGGTCCAGGATCTTGCCAAGGGGTGGCAGGTCATCTCGCAGGGCCGGAGGACCCAACTGTCTACCGACGACATGGGAGCCACGGCGACCCGCTGGTCATTCGAACATCCTACCGAGGAGATCTACCTGGTCGGGGGGCCTCTCGAGGTGTTTGAGGACCGGCAGGGTGAGGTTGAGGT
>DAOWGJ010000147.1 GCA_030637505.1 Holophagae bacterium | reverse complement strand
GATCCGCCCGGGTCGAAATCGGTCCCCGGTAGTTGTATTCCAGTCGAATCTGAGCGACTTCAGGGCCAAAGCCCTTGTAGGTCTCCTTGACCCTTGTCAGCGCGTTGGACCGCCAATCGACGTAGGGATTGTCGATCTGTACCGGGTCCAGGCAGCCGGCCAGGGCGACCTTCGAGGTGGCACAGAATCGGCTCATCAGCGTTTTTGCCAGGTGGCGGTCGCCGTTCTGCAACTCGTCGACCAGAACGATCGACCGCTCGATATCCAATCCGCGCAACATCGAGGTCGACAGCATGGTCAGCCGGTCCGACGCCTGGAGATCGCTCAAGAAATCATGGTCGTTGAGAAATCCTATCGACCGCATTGCCTGGAAGAAAGGTTCCAGCCACGGACTCAATTTACTCTCGAAATCACCGGGGAGGAAACCCAGCTCGTACTGGCTCGAGGCGTGCTCCGGGCGCAACAGCATCAGCCCGTTGTCATAACCGTAGTCGGGAAAGAGAGGTTCCGATTGGGGTGAGACCCGGTGTTTGCTCGGCTGCCCCAACAACATATAGAGCGCCGCCGCCACCAGCATCCGCGTCTTGCCGGAGCCCGCCGGGCCGTCGACGACCACCAACTGCACCTCAGGATCGAGCAGGAACTCCATCGCCAAGACCTGATAGGGATCCCTCGGCGAGAAACCGAGGATCGGCCTGGGCCGGTAGACCTCCCGCTTGCGGTCCCAGTACTGCCCATAGCGAAGGTCTTCCAGGCGGCATTCGTGCGGGTTGGCCCGAGTGACGACGACGTTGTCGCCACAACGGAGCAGGACACCGAGGTTCCATGGGACTTCCCGATCCTCGAGTCCGGGGACCGCGTCAAAATCCAACTGCCGCTCGCCAGGCGCGCCGCTTTCGGCAAAAGTCTCGAGAGCCTCCGTACTGACCTCCTGTTCCTCGACGCCCCTGAAGACCTGTTCGACTTTATCCAGCGTCACCTTTCCGTAGCGGAGATTCTCCGCCGCAACATCGACCGCATCGCACTTGAGCAATAGATTGGAATCCTCAGAGATGACGACGACCTCGCTCAGATCGGACAGACCCAGCGCGACCTGGTTGCCCAGACAGCGTGCTCCGGCGAGAATGATGTTGTCCCCGGTTTCTTTCTCATACGGCGATTCGACCGCGACATCCGGCTCCCACGCCAGGAGACCGCCCTCCGAAGTGGGTTCGAAATCCTCCGGAGAAGCCTCGCCACTCAACAGCCGCTCAATCCCCTGGTGGATAGTTCCCGCGTTGCGGAATTCCAAGAGCTTGCGCATTACCTGTCGGGCCGCATGCCGGACACCCTCGGACTTGGACCGCGAGGCCTGAAGCCCGCCCAACTCCTCGACTACCTGGTGCATCAGCACCACAACGTTGCCGCCGGAGAGCAAGCGATCGAGACCGTCCGGGTTTTCGATCAAGGCTGACGTGTCGGGAACATAGAGGGTCCCGGACAGGGCAAACTCCGGCGTCTCCTCAGGATCCGAACGCCGGGGCGAGGTGTCAAAGGACGATGATGAAAAGCTGTCAAATTCCGGCTGAGCCTCGAATCGCATGGCACTCCTCGGTGTCTGGGTGAATCTTGGCCCGCCGTCCCGAACGGACGGCGTGACGGCGGAAGAGCCGATGAACACATTTCTGTTCCCGGCACTTTGGTCCTGGTTTCCCGGCCCTTCATTGCGGTACTCACACTTCTAGTGTACACTGAATGGTTCTTTTTGCAATTCGCCGAACGAATTGCAAGAATGAGAGGCCCCCCCCCGTTTCGCCTGATCTCCGTGCCGCGTTACCATCGTTTGGTGAACAAGCGACCGGCAATCCTCGTGCTCAACGGTGATCTTCAGTGGACCGAAGGTCTGGCACGCTTGGCACGCGAGGCCCCACTCGTATTGGCTGCCGACGGCGGCGCCAACGCCCTGGCACGCCTCGGCATTCGTCCCGATGCGGTCATCGGCGATCTGGATTCCATCGATACCGGTACTCGGAGCTGGGTCGGTGAAGAGCACATGCACCACCGCCCTGACCAGGGCAGAACCGACTTCGAAAAGGCTCTGGAGTATGCCTTCGGGACTTCGGACGTCGACCGGTTGACGGTCCTGGGCGCCCTGGGCGGCCGCCTGGACCATACGATCGGCAACCTCGGAGTTCTCGCTCTCCATGCCCGCGGCTCAGGGCTGATGCTGGTCTCCGAGCGAGAACAGGTTTTGGCAACGGCCCTGCCGATTGAACTGGAATCCCGCCCCGGGGAAACCTGGTCCTTCTGGACCTTCGACCCCGGCGTACGGGTCACGCTCGAAGGTGTCCGCTGGCCTATCGAAAACGCTCCCTTGACCGTAGGCAACCGGCCCTCGATCTCGAACGAGGCCACGGGAGCAACCGTAAGAATCATGCCCACGGGCGGACCGGTTGTCGTGTGCAGGCTGTTGAGCTGAAAGCCGATAGCTGACAGCTGATAGCTGATAGCTTCTAGAGACCCGGCCGGAAACCCCTCTCGAAGCGAAAATTGCGAGGAGGTGCGAGATGTGACGTCGGAAGGCCGTAGTCGTAGTCCCTCTACTTCAAGGACTTACGGCGTTACAAATTGCACATCATTCGCGATTTGCAGCCGTGCGAGGGTTTCCGGCCGGGCCTCTAGGGCAGCGTCCCCACATATCCCTTTCGCACAGTCACCTCATACCCCTTGACGGTCACCTCGACCGAGCGCCACTTGCGCTCGCCGATACCGGAGGTTTCGAAGGTCAGGATGTACCGGGTCGAGAGCTCCTCAAGAAGGGCCCGCGTCACCTCCGGCATCCGGTCGAGACGCGGGATACGCCGGTAGTAACCGCCCGACCCCTGGGCGATGATCGTCAGAATCTCCTCGAACGAAAGGCCGTCCTCACCTTCAACCGGCGGCGGTGGCTCTACACCCAGGACGTAGATCGGAGTCTGAAGGCCTTCAGCGAGTTTTCCGGCATCCTCGGCCGACATCTTCGAGGCGTTATCGACCCCATCGGTCACCAGGATGGCGGCACGCCGAGGATGTCGGGCGTTCTCCATGACGTCGGGGACCCGCTGGATCATGTCGTAGAGCGCTGTAGTACTCCAGGGCTTGACGGCCTCCAGCACTCGCGGCAGCAGGTACCAACTCATCCCGAAAGGAAAGCGCTCAAGAACCCGATCGTCACCGAAGGTCCACAGAGCCAGCCGGTCCTCTGCCCGCCTCTCGGAGAGGAAGGCCATCGCCAAGCTCTGTCCTGCACGAAGCTTTCGTCCGGTCATTGACCCCGAAGTGTCCAGGATGAACCCCAGGGCCAGGGGTAAATCGGCCTCGCGGTTGAGGTCCTGGATCGGCACAGGCAACCCGTCGACTCTCAGCCGAAAGTCGGTACGGGAGACCTTCGAGACAACCTTGCCGGAAGCGGTTCGGACGGTCACCGGCAGCACGACAGCCTCGACATCCACGTTGCCCCGATACTGCTGAGCCTCGAGGAGGCAACAGTGTCCGAGGGCCAGTGCGGCCAAGACAACTCCGACCGCCCTCGTCACGACGACACCCTGCCGGAGGCGGTTCGGGTCCCCAAGGCTTCACTGACGTCAACTCCATTTGCCTCCCGGTAGCGCTCGGCAAAGGCAGGCGCCAGGCCGACCGGCTCGTCGAGATCAATGCGCTGCACACGGTGCATCGGTAAGAAAAACGTCGAAGGTGTCAGGAGTCGTTCTGCACCGGCCGCCTCCTGCCGAAGCCAGTCCTCGACGGCGCCCAAATCCAGGCCCCTCAAAGCGACGCCAACACCGTCCAGGCGCTGAAGCAGGCCCCAGAGCTTCTCCTTGGGCTCCCGGCAATGAACAATGACGATATCTCCGACATCCAATGCGCTCATGGCGCAAGTCTAACCCGGCGCACCCGGCTTCGCCGGCTGCAGGGTTTGAGAGCTTTTTCTTTTGAACCTGTTCTCAGCGCGAAGCGCTTCTATCGCTCCTCCGACAACTCCAACAAAACGCCACCGGAGGACCTCGGATGTACGAAGCAGATCCGGCAGCCGTGAGCGCCGGGCTGGGGTTCGTCCGAAAGCAGCCGGAAACCCTGGGCCTTGAGGGTGGCCATCGCCACTTCGATGTCGTCGACCCGGAGACAGACGTGATGGAGTCCCGGCCCCCTTCGCTCGATATGTTTGGCAATCGGCGAGTCGGGTCCGGTCGGCTCGAGCAGTTCCAATTGACCGTCCCCCACCGGTAGAAAGGCGACCTTGACGCCTTGCTCGGGCACTTCGTCCGTACCTGTAACGGCCAGGCCCAGGGCCTCGTAAAACGGCAGAGCCTCCGCCAGGCTGGTGACGGCAATTCCGATATGGTCCAGCGTCGGTGAATTCATCGCTCAGCTCGAACCCGCGTCTTTTGAGACACCGGTGGGCGCCATGCGCCGCAGCATTTCCCGGGCGATCACCAGACGCTGGACCTCGGAGGTGCCCTCGCCGATGGTGCAGAGCTTGGAATCCCTCCAGGCCCTCTCCACGGGATAGTCCTTGGTGTAACCATAGCCCCCGTGAATCTGGATAGCCTCTTCCGCCGTCCTGACCGCCACCTCGGAGGCGTAGACCTTTGCCATGGAACTTTCCAGGGTCGAATTCTCGCCGCGGTCTTTCTTGACGGCCGCCCTGAGGATCAACAACCGGGCCGCATCGATCTCGGTCGCCATGTCGGCCAGCTTGTGCTGAATCGCCTGGAACGAGGAGATCTTGCGCCCAAACTGCTCGCGGACCGTGGAATACTCCAGGGCCGCGTCCAGGGCGCCCCTGCCGATTCCCAAAGCAAGGGCGGCGATCGAGATGCGCCCTCCGTCGAGGATCTTCATCGCCTGCACGAAGCCGTCGCCCTCCTCACCGAGCAGGTAGTTCGCCGGAATCCGGCAGTTTTCGAAGATCAGGGACGAGGTGTCG
>DAOWGJ010000377.1 GCA_030637505.1 Holophagae bacterium | reverse complement strand
GACATTTGCACCTGGTCCTTGGTGGTCAGGCCCTGTCCGAAGTCAACGACAAATCGCAATTCAAACTTGATGGCGTCCTCACCGAAACTCAGCAACAGAGTATGTGGAGCCGGATCTTTCAGTACCGACGGGTGCTCCATCGCGATGTCGACCAGAGTCTCCCTGACTTCGTCGAGATCGGCCCCGTAGGCGACCCGCAGCGGTATTTCAATCCGCCGTTTTGAGTCCGAAAGGGTCCAGTTGACCAGCTTGGTGGTAATGAACTCCTTGTTGGGAACGATCATCTCGCTACGATCCCACAAGGTGATCGTGGTCGCCCGGATCTGGATGCGGCTCACCTTACCCATCAGGGTTCCAATGGTGACCACATCACCAACTCGAACCGGCCGCTCCACCAGGAGAATCAGGCCGGAAACGAAATTAGCGACGATTTCCTGAAGCCCAAAGCCCAAGCCGAAGGTCAAAGCTGCTGCCAACCACTGGACTTTCCCCCACGTAACCCCGAGCAGTCCAAAGAAAGCAACTGTACCGACGATCGTGATTGAGTAACGGACCAGTGTCGAGAAAGCAAAGCGGGCGCCGGCGTCAAGCGTCGTCTGGCGTTTCAAAAGGATCTCGATGACACCCGGGAGGTTTTTGACCAGCAACAGCATCACCAGGCCCACCAGCATGGCCTTGAGGATTTCCCAGACCGTCAGTGGCGATGACTGAGATGTTTGAGAGGTTCCGGCTGTGCCATCTGCGACCCCGGAGCCTGGGACCGGAATGCCAGGAACAGCGCTGACCCCTTCCGATCCCTCTGACTTCGCTGACGGCGCTGCGACAGCGACGGCGGCGCTGGCAAGAACCGCAGTGTCATCGACACCTTGCAGCAACTCGATTCGAGGAAGGATCTGAACTCGTTTCAACATCTGGAGCCACGGGAGAGCATCGGACCAGATCCCGAACAGGCCAAACGTCAGAACGGCAATAATGGCGAATTTGAAGAGCTGCCTGATCTGTTTTTCATTTGCCTCTATTTCAACCGTTCCCGGCCCCTTCCCGGCTTCCTCGTCTGAATTCAGAAATTCCCGATTCCGTTTGACAATCCTCCGGCGATGGAGCAATCCCCCGGCCACAAGTACGAAGACACCCAGCAGCAGGGTTCGCAGCATCTGGTACGAAAGCAGCAGGGCGGTGATATAGAAACCGAAGAGCGCAAGCAGAGCCGGAACGATCGTGGCCAGGATCACAATCGGGTAGGCGCCCAAAAATGCTGTTGGAAAGGCGTATCCGGAGAATCGGCGTGGCCACGGCACCCGCATTTCCTGATCGGATGGTTCGGGATTTTTCCCGGGTCTGAGCATGGCCAGGATCGAGAACCCGAAGAACGCCAGCGCGGCCATGAATGCCACTCGTCCGAGCGAGTTGTTATAGAGCTGCAGCTGATCTGGACTGTCCATTCGAGCTCCGGCAAAACCGAGGTGAAGCGCAACATAGAGCAGCGGCAGACCAATTGCTTCGGTTACCAGAAGGCCTCGATGGAGCGGTCGGGTGGCATGAATCGGCCACCCGAAATGAGCCTCAGCCAAGCCTTTGGGGGCAAAAATCTGGCGAATCAACTCGAAAAAAGCCGCAATCACCGCCAACTTGGACATCGCTGCCGCCAAGGAGAAAAAATAGGTGGAATCGCCGAGACGCCCGAGGACTGTGCCCCCGATCGAGAGTGCGAGGGGCAGGGGCGCCGCCAACAGACCGGTGATCACCAGTGCCCCGAGTGTGAATCTGAATTCATCCCGCGATGGGTCCAAAGTGCGCTCTCCGATTTCTTGCAAGCGGCGCCTCATGGGCTGTCTCAAGAGCAGGATGATGATCAGCACCAACGCCTCGAAGAGCCCGTCGCCACGAAAGGCAAATCCAACGATCGAGATTGACCGGAGATGCTCAGGCGATGTCAACCAAGCGGCGGCTCCACCGATGTCTCGGAATCGGGGAATGATCGGTTTGGGAACACTTCGAGACCACAGGGCATGAGCAAAGAGGAAGTGCTCAATTTCCTCAAGCCGGCTGAGGAAGTTGGCCGACAGCGTGCGGTACTCGGCAAGCTGATTCGAGTACCGACCCCCATCCAAGATCAGGTTGTCGAGGATATCCTGCCTCTTCGAGAGCAGATGATGAACCCTCATCGCCAGATCCGAATCCAGCCGATCGCCGAACTCCATTTCGAGTTCGTGCATCGTTTTCCGACTCAGTTCGTGCGCCGCGGATCGTTGCTGCTCGTAGGTAATCAACTCATATTCCACCTCGGGAATTTCTTCATCGAGGCGTTGAATTCTGGCAGCGACGGCGCCGGTCTTGGGGAAATCCCCTGGGACTTTCGGCCACCAGCGGGTGATACTGCCTCGACGTCCGTAGGCCTGGAATTTTCGGAGGGTCAGCTCAGCGATGCGATTGAGCTCCGATTGGTGACGCCGAGTGGTAGCGATCGCCGAGACCGTCAATTCTGATCGAACGATGACCCCGTCCGTCCCCCACAATACCTCCGCCAACGCCTCGGTCTCGGCCGCCAGCGGAGCCAGCAAAGGGATCTCTTCGGAGAGTTGCCGGCCTTGCTCCTGAATCTGCCCGAGCGACTGCCGCGCCCGCTCATCTCGCAGCCCATGTGCCGCCTCCGCAAGCAGGTCCACCATTCCTTCGCTGAACGAGACCCGGCGTTGCGCAAGGTCAATTTCCAAAGGAACCACGATGCTTCGATCAGCGAGAAGGGTCAAACGGGCCCGAAGCATCTCAACCTCGGTCAGTGCTGCTTCCTTGCGTGCGAGAATACTCAAACGGCCTGCCGTCTTCAGCTCTTGTCGACTTGTACTGTCCCCATGAGCGCGCAGTTCATCGTTAAAGAGCTCCAACTCCAGATCCAACTCTCCCAGACGTTCGGAGATGTCGGTTCGCGATTTGGCCCTATCCTCAGCAAGGCGCTCCTTGTCTCGCAAGGCCGATCGGTTGGCGGCCAGTCGGGCCCGCTCTCGGGCCAGTGCGTCTTCGGCCTGTTCAACCGTCGAATTCTCCGGAAGTCCAAGCTGCGGCCGGCGCTCCGGTCTTTCGAGGTCCACCCGCAGGTTCCGCACCAGGTGATCGACACCACCACGATCACGCTCGAATGTTGCCGCCGCGGCCCGATTGTCGGCGGCAGTCTCGAGCGCGTCGATCGAAATATCGCAATATTTGAGAACTCTCAAGCGAACGTCGTCGGAGAGCACTCTATTTTTTTCCGTCTCGCTGCGAAGTTGCCGAACCTGATCGAGGTCGACCTTCTGATCTTGCAAATCTCCTGTCTGAGCCGGGGCCGGCAGAGCCGTCAATGACAACAGCAGAACGAGCGTTGCTCCTGTCCAGGTCTTTTTCATCACTCCTCCAGTATCCACCAAACCCTCACGGCTGTTTAGATCTTAGGTACAGGGTACAGGGTGCCAGATCTGGCAACGTTTTTTCTATTTCTGTTCGCAAAGCGAATCATGCGAAATATCCACGTTTCTCCTCATGACAGAGCCAATACCGTCACGGCCACAAACGCCCCGGGAAAGATCAGACGCGACCATCGATCCAATAACATGGCCCGCTCCTGGCGGCCGGTTTTGGCCAAACGCGAGGTGATGACCACTTCGAATAAACTCAAAAAAACCAGCACCGTTGCAGCCATGACGAAGGTGTCCAACCGGGTCAGGTAGGAGATCTTGGGCAGGCTGGTATCGATGGCGAAACGGAAGGCGATCAGGGTCAGCATGGTTGTTGTGGCAACACCGATCTGAGTTCCGCCCTCCGCCGGGTCAATCCAGAACACACTCCACGACATCATCACGATCAGGATCAACGGGATGATCACCTTGACCACAAAGTAGCCGGTCTTGCGGCTGGCGAAATAGATACTGCGAATGGAAGCAACGCCGGGACCAGAATCCCAGGGTTTGAAGGAGCCCACCACAACCTCCGATCCCGTGATTTCGAAATCGGTGACCGATAGCTCGGCCGCGATGGCGTGTTCTGCCTCGGTTGAAGGAATCAGCCGGACCTGCTCCGAAGTGTGCCCGGACGCCACCAACTCTACGGTCATCACCTGGTGGTCAGCCGGATAATCACGAAGATCCATCGGCTGGGAGAAATCGCCCCACACCCGCTGGCGGTAGTTCACGTGTCCGTCAGGGAAGACCGTAAAACGCTCGGGAAAGGTCTTCCAGAGTTTCTGCTGGTTGAGGATCTGAAAATGCGGATGCCAGATCTCATCCATACCCATGATCACCGGTCCGTCACCCTCATGCGCCAGGCGGGGGTCGTCCCAGTCGTATTTCAGGAAGACGTTCGCGGTGAAGGTCTGCTGCGAGGAGTCAACATCGTCCAAATCGAGCATGTAGACCAAAACCGTCACCGGTACTGGCCCGTCCCCTTCCGGCACGGTAATGTCGGCTGCAACGGCGCCTCCAGTAGCGAGGAAAAGTAGGAGCGACAGGATGAGGGCCTTCTGATTCATGAGGACTCCGTTTCTCAGTATTCGCGCCGATTATAGCTCTTCAGCCCCCTGTGCCAACTGTCAGGAGAGGAGCAACCGGCGTCGAACCCGTCTCGGCCAACGACAGCATAATCATCAAAAAGGTGAACACCCGTTTACTTTGAAAATCAGTGTCGTTGATCCAACACCTCAGAACTTGACCATATATTTCTTGGCCTCGAGCCAGACCGAGAACGCCTTTTTGAGGTTCTCGAGCTGCGGTGCAGTCGCCTGTTGAGTCTGCTGGGATTGCTGTTCAATCTGCTCCTGTGCCTGGGCACTGGAGCGGCGCGCACGGCGCCGGCTTGAGATCGCGCCGGCGGCGGCGCCGTAGGCCGCTCCCTTGCCGGCGTCGTCGTCGGCGATCTCGCCGATCAGGGCGCCAACGGCGGCGCCGCGCACGGCGCCGTGGACTCCGGCGCCCTTGGTCGACTCGGCCGCCTGCTGCTGGGCACCCTGAGCCTGGGCTACGTCTTGCTGCGCCTTGTCCGCAAGATCGAAGGGGTCCATGCCGGTGTTCTCGGTGGCCCATCCGTAACAGGCGGCCTCATCCTTGGATTGTTGGGAAGAATCCTGCCCCTCGGTCGGAAAGACGTAGACCTCGAGGGTTGCGGCGAGGGTCTTCTGGGCCGGAGCCTGGGCATGAGCCAACGTCGATACGGCGGCAAGAATGGATACGAAGGTGATCATCAAACGCATGGTCATATCCTTTCAGCGTTCAGTCGGCCACGGGCAGCGGCGTGCAGGCTCCGAATACGGCCGAGGCGGATTTCGAGGCAGCGGTTGCTGCAATCAACTCGCCGCTGGCCTCGTGGATGACGAAGCTGAACGCACGACCACCCTCGATGCCCTGAATGAAGATGTGGCCGTCCTCTCGCAGGACCGTTGTGATCGGTGTGGCCCGGTTTTCTCCCGAGGCGGCAGTGGTCTGCAGGCGCTTGGCAGCCAGGTCGATCTCAATGAACTGCGGGATGTTCCACACAACCGGATCGTCCGTGATGCAGCCGTCCAGGGAGCAGCGAGTGGCCTCGATCGAGGCGCACAGCAACTGCTCGGCGCCTCTGACGTCGTCGGCCCAAAGGTTTGGCGCAGGCGTGAGCACGATCAGCGCCGCGAGGCCAAGCAAGATGTTCCTGATGGTCTTCATGGTTGTATCTCCGTTCGTGGCTAACGTCAGCTTAGCATCTCGGTTCAACGGAGGGGCGTGAGCCCCGTCCGTTGAACCGTTTATAAGCTCCAATATCGATGGACGGACCCTACTCTACGTCCTTCACCTCAAGGGTGACTTTGTGGATCTTGCCGCTGAACCGAGTTTCGTCGCGTCCGATGCCGATGCCTTCGGCGACCGGAGTCTGGTTGTCCAGGCCAACGTCGGCGGTCTCATCAGCAGAGAAGATCAAGGGCTGGGTCTTCCCGATCCGGCCCTCGGCGACGGTCTCTCCGTCGACGGAGAGGGTCGCCATGCCACCCTTGCCAAACCCGCCTCCGTCGTAGACGAAGTCGAGTACGACCGTCGCTGCGCCGGCAGGCACCACTGTGTCCGATGCGACGGTAAAGCGCTCAAGGCCGAGGAAGTTGTAGGTGTAGACCGGTTTGCCGTCCTTCATATAGAGGCACCAGCCGCCGAAACGTCCACCCTGGGCAAGAATCACGCCGTTGGCTCCACCCTTTGGAATTACCAGCTCGGCTGTGATTGTCTTCGAACGGTTCTTCACATTCATGAAGGTGTTTTCGAGCATGCCGTCCATACCGTCGTAAAGCGTCAACGACGTGCGGTCTCCCAGGAGGTCCGGCCGCCCGGCGAGTGCGGGATTCATCCGCTCGATGACCCGGTCGTCGATTGGCAGCGCGTTATATTTCTGGGCTTCGAACATGAACAAGCCCTGCATTTCCTTTAGCTTTTCGGGACGCTGGGCGGCCAAATTGTTGGTGAGACTGAAGTCCTCGCGGACGTTGTACAGATCCCAGGTATCCGATTCCAATGGAGGCATATTGATGGTCTGCCAGGGCGCCCTGTGCAGGGTGCGGGCAAACCAACCGTCACGATAGATCGCACGATTGCCGAACATCTCGAAGTACTGTGTGGTGTGCCTCTCCGGAGCCGTCGCGTCGGCAAAAGTGTAGAGCAGGCTGGTTCCCTCGATCGGGGTCTGCGGTGTTCCATTGACACTCTTGGGTTCGGGCAGGGTTGCGGCTTCCAAGATCGTGGGCGCGATATCGATGACGTGCGAGAACTGCGTGCGCAGTCCACCCTTCTCCTTGATGCCCTCCGGCCAGTGGATGATCATTCCGTTGCGGGTGCCGCCGAAGTCCGAGGCCACCTGTTTCGTCCAGGAAAATGGTGAGTCGAAGGCCACCGCCCAGCCGGCCGCCATGTGCGGGAAGGTGTAGGGACCACCCCACTCGTCGATCAACGGGAGAAGATCCTCCACCTTCTCGGTGACGTTGTTGAAGTAGGTCATCTCGTTGTACATGCCGACAAATCCGCCCTCGGCGCTGGTGCCGTTGTCACCGGCGATGTAGATGAACAGCGTG
>DAOWGJ010000036.1 GCA_030637505.1 Holophagae bacterium | reverse complement strand
TCAAATCGGCGCGTGCCGGGGATGGACAACAGGTCCCGGGCAGCGGCTCACGTCTTGACCAAATCACAGATTCACGATCTTTATAACAAGACTCTTTCTCAATTTTGTTGCCTTTTTGACGCACATACACTAGTGTTTGACCCTCGGGGACCATCGACGGCCAACGATCAACAAGGGAGATTCCTCATGTTCCGAATGATCACCTTAGCCACATTCATTTTCGCAATGTCCGCACCCTTTTCAGCTTCGGCTTCCGATATCATCAATCTCGGACCGGCGGAGACGCGGGTTGTCATGAGCCAAAATGACCGAGGCGACGACGTGATCCACGTCACGGTTTCCGAGGTTCGGCTGGACTCAATCGAAATTGATGGACAGCGTTGGGCGGCGCCGCGAGTGCCTGATGGATCCAACTTGATGGAAAGGGGCCTCCCCTCCCTGCCCTTCCTCGAGGCCCTGTACCTCCTCGATCGAACCGACGGAATCGAGCTCCGGCTGACCGACGTCGTGACGGCCGAGATCGATCTCGGCGCCCACGATTTCGTCGGCATCGCCCCCTCGAAGGGTCACTTCGACCGGTCGATCGATCCTGAGAGCGTTCCGTGGACCTTCGATCCCGAGGTCTACGCCGGTGAGAAGCCGTTTCCGGCTGTGGATGTTTGGGTAGACTCCCCAACCATCGCCGGACCCTGGCGCGCCCAGGCGTTCCGAGTGCCGGTCGCCGGCTGGGACGCCGTAACCAACACTCTGACCGTCGTCGAACACGCAACCTTTGAAATCGTGTCAATTGCCGATGCTGTCAACCCCCGCATCGGCCCCGATCGGGCGCCGACGGCACTGTTCGGCAGCATGAGGCTGGCGGTCAACGCACCCTCGGGACGGGATGCCCGCTCTGCGGCAGCTGGGCGGCTTCTGATCCTGGCCTATGACGATTTCGTCGACGAAGTGCAGCCGCTGGCCGACTGGGAGACCCTTGTCGGCTATCCGACGCTGTTGACGCCCCTGTTGTCGGTGCCTCACGACGGCGCCACGCCGACCGAGACCGAGATCATGACCTACATCCAGGGTCTGTATGACTCACCCGAGGGACTGACCTGGATCATCCTGGTCGGCGACTACCAGCAGATTCCCAACCTCAACGGTGTCAACGAAGGCGCATCCTGCGATCCCTGCTACACCAAGCTCGAGGGCTCGGATAACCGCCCGGATGCCTCGATCTCACGAATCTCCGCACAAAACGGAGCGGACGTCACCATTCAGGTCGACAAGATCCTCCACTACGAACAGCAGCCCGATACCGGCGGGGCCGCAACCTGGTACGACCACGCCTTCGGCATCGCCGGTGACGATTCGGGGGGAACGCCCTCCTACACGGACTGGGAGCGCATGAACTTCCTTCGGGATATCCTGCTCGAACCGGCCTATACCTACTCGGAGTTTGACGAAATCTACCACGATTCCGCTCAAGCCCATGAGGTCAAAACCGCGGTCGAGAACGGGACCAGCCTGGGCTTCTACATCGGCCATGGCAGCGACCTCTACTGGGTGACCACCGGCTTTTCCGTCTCCGATGTCCACAACCTGGTCAACGGCGAGATGCTGCCGGTCATCTGGGACGTCGCATGCGTCAACGGCGCATTTCACTCGAACAACGAGTGTTTCGCCGAGAGCTGGCTTCGCCGCGAGGGCGGTGGGGCCGTCAGCTTCGAGGCGGCGACGACCAATGAGAGCTGGGTACCGCCCTGTGACGCCCAGAGAGGCGTCGTCGACGCCATCCGGCTGGAAACCGACTTCACCGCCGGCGCCCAACACGTCGCCGGCAAGATCGCCTGCATGAACATTTGGGGTGACAACAACAGTTCCGAGGGCACCATGTTCATGGAGCAGAGCACCCTCTTCGGGTCCAGCGTCTTGTGGCCCCGTACAGTAGAGCCCAGCGCCGTCGACACGCCCCAGAACTTCAGTATCGCCGGCGGTACGGCAACTCTGACCGTAGAGGTCGGCGGAGCGCCTCTGGCCAAGGCCGGGGCGGCGATCGTCAACTTCTACACCACTGACGGCCAGACGATCGCCTCGGTCGGTTCGGGGTTGATCGACGAAACAGGCACGGTCCAGGCTACCGTGACCGGCGAACCGACCCACTGTCACATCTTCGGCCACAATCTGGTGCCGCAGTCCTTTGAGTTGACCGCTTCAGACGATGCCCGGATCAGCCTGGACGGCGCCGTCTACAATTGCTCGTCGACAGCCGGCATTCGCGTCGCCGACGCCAACGTGCCCGGTTCGAGCGACGGCGCCATCGACACCCTGTCAGTTGACGTGTCTGCCGGCGGCGCACCGGTTGCGGTCGTCCTGACCGAGACCGGCGCCGATACCAACTTCTATGACGGCACAGTCCTCTTGGGAACCGAACTCGACGTGTCCAACGGCGACACCCTTACGGCGACCTATGAGGACGCCGACACCGGCGCAGGTCCCCAGACCAAGACTGCCACGGCTACGATCGACTGTCTCCCGCCTGGTGTCGGAGCGGTTCAGACCAGCGCCGACCACGAGAGCCTGACGATCAGTTACTTCACCGATGAACCCGGCACGACCCTGGTTCGGTGGGGCACGACGACCCCTCCGGCCAATGTCATCTCGGACGACGCCCTGATCGACGGAACCCATACGGTGACGATTGAGGGTCTCGAACCCTGCCAGAGAATCTTCTTTGAGGTCGGTTCGACCGATGCCGCCGGGAATACGACCCTCGACACCAACGGTGGCGCCTGGTACTCGGCAGACACCATGGGATGGGCAGTCTATCTCGAGGAGACGATGGACACAGACCCCCTGTGGACGATCGACAACGGCGGCAACGGCAATGGTTGGGAGTTCGGGATACCACAGGGCGGCGGCGGACAATACGGTGAGCCCGATCCGATGTCCGGATTCACGGGAGACAACGTCTACGGCGTCAACCTCGCGGGGGATTACGACAACAACCTTGCCACTGATCAACTCAAGCTGACGACGCCGGCGATTGATCTCAGCGAAGCGACGGCTGTACAGCTGAGCTACCGGCGCTGGCTGGGCGTTGAGACTCCGACCTACGATCACGCCAGGGTCCAGATTTCAATCGACGGAGGGGTTTCCTGGTCGACGGTCTGGGAGAACGACACCGAGGTTGCCGAGAGTTCCTGGTCTGAACAGACCATCGACCTGACATCAGTAGCGGCAGGTCAATCGGATTTCAGAATCCGGTGGACCCAGGGTTCGACCGACACTGCCTGGCAATACGCCGGTTGGAACATCGACGATGTCCGTATCGAAGGTTCCGCTGAATGCGCCGGGGCCGGTGCGCTGTTCGTCGACGGATTCGAAGACGGAAACTGCGGCCGTTGGAGCGTGGAGGTCGGAGGGCAGTAGAGGTTCTGAACCGAACCTCAGTTTCAACTCTCTGTAGTGTAGGTGCGGGTGCAGCGGCGCCCAGCGAGGATCCAGCTCCAGAATTGGGATCGTAGTGATCGACGGCATTAACAAGAGGCTCTCGAGCAGGTCGAGGGCCAGGTCGTGCTCGCCGACCATGGTGTAGACCAGCGCGAGGTTCTCGAGTGGGATGACGCCGAAAAACGGATGGTCGTCGATCGGCCATTCCTCCACGACCTGCGTCGCTTCGGCGATGGCTTCCTCCTTGCGCCCTAGTCCGGCGTTGGTGATGCTCAGCGCGCGGCGAATATTGGCGTTGTTCGGGGCTTTGGCGATCTCCGGGAGCAGGATCTCGCGGGCCGCCTCGAAGGCTTCGCGCGCCCTGCCCGGTTCACCGAGGAGTTGATAGGCGTGTGCGGCATACAGCGACCGCGGCCAGTCATAGATTGTGCTTTGGATCCAATCGCCTGGCGTATGCGACACCCTCTCGAGCGCCGCCTTGTAACGGCCCTCATAGATCTCCTGCCAAAACCAGGCCCAGCGAATTGGGCCATCGTCTGTTACCGAGGGCGAGACAGCTTCAAGCACGGCGCGTGCGGCCTCAGTGTCACCACTCCACAGCCAGTAGAGTTGGGCCTTCCCCATCCAGACGTCGGCCCTGGTCGAACCCAACGCGATCGCTTGATCGAAGTAGGCGACGGCTTCCGAGGGCTGTCGCAGCCAGGTGAGGCTTTCGGCCAGGTCGTAGCGCAGATCAACAAACCTGGGGTCTAGTTCTAGCGCGCGCTCGTAGTGCGCGATCGCTTCTTCCCACTGACCTCGCCGCCGCAGGATCGCCGCTTTCCGCTGCAGAAGCTGAGCGCTGCGCCCAATCTTTACGCCGGCAGAATCGATCCAGGCGAGTGCCCCGTCGTAATCTTTTTCGACGCGCATCGTGTAGTTGGCGGCGGCCAAGATCGTGTCAACCGAGGCCGGCGCGAGCTGAACCGCTCGATCGAGAGCGCGTCGCGCCTGCGCTCGTCTCTCCTCAGTCGGTTGGCACCACTGGTAGTAGAGGGAGTGCCAGTTGGCAAGAGAGGACCAAGCCTGGGCAAAGTTCGGATCGAGCTCTACGGCTCGCTCGAAGCTCTGAATCCGCTGCCGTTTCTTCTCGCAGTCAAGTCCGGGCAGTGCTCGGCCCCGTAAATACTCCCGATAGGCCTCGAGATTCTCCGTCGGTCGAGCCTCTAAGGCCAAATGCTCCGATCCCAGAAGCGTGACCCCGAGTTGGGTAACCACCTGGCCCGCGATTTCGGATTGAATGGCAAAGATGTCGTCAAAAGGACGATCAAAGGACACCGACCACAGGCGAGTGTCGTCCGCCACGCTGATCAGCCGGGGGGTGATTCGCAGCCGCGCTGACCCGGCTTTCGCCCGGGCCCAGCGTATGGTACCGCCGAGGAGGTAATCGACCCCGAGTTCGTCGCCGATTTGCCTGGTTGGCTTGTCGGTTTTCGCGTATTGGTCTGCGCTGTTGCGCGAGATCACTCCGAGTCCGCTCACCGCTGCGAGCCGGCTGGTGATCTCTTCGGTCATACCGGCGGCGAAGTACTCATCCTCGGGCGGGCCGAGGTTTTCGAACGGCAGAACGGCAATCATCATGCGGGCCTCGGCCTGGGCGGGCACGGCGCTCGGGGACTCCTCTCCCTGCCGGGCGTTCGGCCTTAACGTCAGGAACCCGACCACCCCAATCATTCCAACGGCCACAGCAAGCGCGGCCCACCGCGCTCCGGCGAGCCCACGAGCCCGCGCGTACGGTTGTGCCTTCAACTCTTCCAGCGCCTCGCGGAGCTCCCGTGCCGTCTGGAAACGCTTGGCCGGGTCCTTCTTGAGGCAGCGGCTGATGATCATCTCCAGCCCCTGTGGCAGGTCGCCTCTGACGTCGGTGGCCGGCGTCGGCTGGTCTCGCAGAACGGCCACCATGACGTGGGTTCGGCTCTCGCCGGAAAACGGCCGCCGGCCGATGGACATCTCGTACAAGATCGAACCGAAAGAGAAGATGTCGCTTCTTTGGTCACACGCTCTTCCCGCCACTTGCTCGGGCGACATATAGGGCGCCGTTCCGAGCACCGATCCGTTCGCCGTCAGGACAAGCGAGGTGTCCCCTTGTGAGGTCTCGGGCTGGGGGGACTGGGCCTTGGCGAGGCCGAAGTCGAGGATTCTGAGGCGGCCCTCGGTGTCAACGATGATGTTGGCCGGCTTCAAGTCGCGATGGACAACCCCTTGCTCATGCGCAGCCCGTAGGCCGTCGGCCAGCTGTATTGCCCGGCCGAGAATCTCTCCCAGAACAAAACCCCGTTTCGGGATGAGCCGATCCAACGACTCGCCCTGAACCAACTCCATGGTCAGAAAATGGATATCTCCGCCGCCCACAGGTGACGGTGCTACTTCGATCGAGTACAACGTGACGATGTTGGGGTGGCTGAGCGCGGCGACCGAGCGCGCTTCGCGATTGAAGCGCTCCAGGCCTTTAGGGTCATAGGCGACTGCAAGCGGCAAAATCTTCAAGGCCACCTTGCGGCGCAGCTCGGGATCCTCGGCCTCGTAGACGGTTCCCATGCCGCCCCGGCCGACCAGGCTGATGACTTTGTAGCGGCCGAGTGAAGTCCCAATCAGGGGGTCGGCGGCCGCTTCGGGTGACCCCTGCGCTTCCCCTTCCTCACCCTGCCGGTCGTGCTCAATGAGCAGCAACTCGATCTCGCGGTGTAGTTCGGCGTCCTCGTCACAGGCCCGATCCAGAAAGTCCTGGCGATCATCGGGCCGCTGCCTCTGGGCGGCCAAAAAAATCTCCTGCACTCGAGTTCGCCGTTCTGAGTCCATCAATCGCTCCGAGTTTCAGTATGCCTATTCTCCCAAGGATACACGGTCTCCCCGGACCGAGGCCCACCGCCGTTGACCGGCAACTGCTCCATTTTGAACACGTCACCGTTCCCCAGGCTTCGCCTGGCGCATGGCGCCTGTTGCGGGCCGAGGACTGGGCGGAGCCGAGTACACCCGCAGACTCAAAACAGCTTCAGAAACACCACCGACAGTGTGAAGTCCTCGGCCGGACCCTCGATGGGTATGCCGATGTCGAAGTTGACGATCGTCTGCCAGGGCCCGATCAGTGTTCCGTTGAGGCTCAAGCCCGCAAGCAGCTCGTTGTCCAGGCCCGTCGCCTCGTCGGTGGCCCACGCGGCATCGCCCCGTAGTTCGAGCCTCAGAAGATCGGCCAGGTTGAAGCCGTAACTGAGGTGTATTACATCGGCGCTCTCGGCGGTCACCAGCCCCCTTTGATAGCCGGCAACCCGTGAATCTCCAAAAGTATGGAATCCGAACTTCGAGAAACGGTCGAGGTCCTGACCGTCGAGGTGTTCCATACGAAGACCCAGTTTGGTGTAGCCGGAGACCCACCAGGACTTGGCCAGGCCGACACGCCATCGTTTGTAGTCCTTATGCGCCGGGTCGTAGTCCCCGCTCCCAGGCAGACCCCACGGACCCCAGTCGGACCGCTCGAAGGCAAAGCCCTCGGCACTGATCCGGTAGCCGCCGCGTGAGTAGGTCAACTCGATCCCCAGTGACTGGGTGAAGGTGCTTTCCGGAACGACGAAGTCCGCCGCCGTGCCGTCGGCACGGCCAAAAGAGTCATAGTCAATGCCATAGGTGAAGTCGACCTTGGCGAAGCTGCCCAGAGGATGGCCGAGGAAGAAATCCAGTCCCCCGCCCCGCCGTTCGATGGCCTCTCCTTCGACTTCGACGCCACTCCTGTAAAGGTCCTCCTCGCCCGCAATCGCCACTCCGCCCAATCGCGCGCCAATGTCCCAACGGGAACCGAGAAACGACGGATCCGCGATGTTGGCGTTGACGAGGACACCGGCGAAGAAGATGTTGGTCTGGGCGCCGGTCCCCGCCACATCATTGGAGAAATAGTCCACGCCGATCAGGGGCAAGGGATAGTCGAAGGAGGCATCGTAGTAGGTCCCGGCAAGACCGAAGACCCGATCTTCGTCAAAGCCTTCCTGCACCGTTCGGGTTCCGTCGTCCTCCCGCTCGAGGTACCTCATGCCTTCGGGGGTGTCCCGTACCATCGTCGAGTTGTCGGCATGGGCCACCTCCAGTCTCTGGTCGAAGCCCTCTCGGTTGATGGTGATCCCGGTCAAGGCGCTTTCCTTGACAACCTGAACCGTCGCATTGAGGATCGATTGGAGCTCCTGACCAACGACCCGGGTCGGCAAAACAAAGCCGCCCTCGGTCCAGCCGATGACTTTCCCTTCTTCGTCGACCGGTTCGAAGAAGGCGGTCTCCTCGTTGGACAGGACCTCCCCTTCCAGACTCAACTGCAACGCCCTGGTCTTGACGCGCGCATAGACCTCTCTGTCCACCCAGACCGTACCCTTCCACAATCCAGCATGTGCCTCCGGGTCAACCGGTTCGAAATCGACGACCCAACAGTCACGATCCTGAACGACGGCCGTTCCCCGGAGACGATAGGCATACTGGCGGTCCAGGTGAATCTCCATCGGCATCGCCGCCGCTCTGGCCGGCTGGATCAGGGGCAGTTCCGGAATCTGTCCCTTCCACCTGACGCCGGCAATCATGAAGTCCTTCCAGACCCAGTCGAATCCCTGGCCCTGGCGGAAGAAGAATGGCCCGGCGAAGGCCACCTCGATCGGTTCCATACGCCCTCCGGGCCGATAGCGAAGGTGTTGCGTATAGGTCGCCTCGTAGTGCCGGAGCCGGCGTATCTGGCCGTCCTCGAAGGCCTGGAGCCGTTGGAGGATCTCCTCAACCGGCATCCGGCGGGTCCCTGCAACATCGTCCGCAGCGCCGAACCCACCGAGATCGATCGCCGCGAGACGCCCGATCCTCAGGACCGTCGGCCCCCCGGCAGGAACGTCGATTTCCGTACCTTCGGTGGTCCTGCGCCACGGAAGAAACCGCAAAGAACCGTCGATGTCGACCACCTGGGGATC